>NZ_JBGSQZ010000104.1:0-35451 GCF_041737865.1 Chamaesiphon sp. | reverse complement strand
TTTATTTGGACTCAACCAATGAGCGACGATCGCCACCAACCGACCATTGGGCAGTAACCTTAGCAACGCCGATCGCAAGTGACGCAAGCAGACATCGGGATTACGCTTGGTACTGGTAATACTGCGCGAGAACGGGGGGTTGATGACGATGACTGATGGCTTGATGCGTTGGAGCAACATGTCATTCAAGTATTCTGCATTTACCGAAAATAGCTCTGCGGATGGAAAGACTTCACGCAACAGATCTCGGCGAGACTTGGAAAACTCATTGAGGACGAGCGTGGTTGGTTTGACTCTCTGGTTGATACTCGCACCGACGAGAATGCCCGTTCCCGCGCTTGGTTCGACTAGGACATCATCAGCGTTCACCATCGCAGCTCGACCGACTAACCAGCTTAATTCTAATGGAGAAGAGAATTGCTGTAAGTCCAACATTTCTTGAGAGCGGACACTGTGGTCTACCGTCAGATTTTGCAGCTCCCGCATTTGGGACAGGCTCAACTTTGGTTGCTGTAGTAGGTAGCTGACCATTGCCGACTCGATCGCATCTGTGGCGGCTTTAAATGTCCACTTACCGCTGGCACTACTGCCGTAGCAATCATTCATCACTTCGATGATTTCAGTTTGTCCTAGCCGTTCGCCAGCCTTCAATCGCTCGGTAAATTCTCGAACAGCACTAATTCGCGTAATAGTTTGCATAAAAAAAGCCCGTAGATCGCTCTACGGGCAAAGGTGGTGGATATTAGGAAATAGATTGTTATTCGATTAGGCTTTCCCAACGTCAATTTTTTGTGCTATTAATTTTTTCCCATTCCAGATGTAAGATTTACCATTTTGCTTGATAACTCCAATCACTTCAGATTCCAAGCTGGCATCATTAACATCGGTAATTTCGCATTCTTCTTTTTCATCCCAATCGGGCGGACAGTTACTATTACTAATTTCTACACTGTTGGCTATCATATCTTCAAGGTCTTGTTTGATGAAGGTTGCAACCTTTTTGTCAGGAACTTCGATTTGGATCTCGATTGACAATTTGACGATTAATGTTGCCATAATTTTTATTGAAGATAGAATTTTATCAGTAAAAACCTGTCGATACTAGTATCGACAGATTTTTTTGAAAATCAACAAACTATATTCAGTTACATAAAAATTCATGCCAAACATCGATCGGAGCTGCTTCGAGCTAAAGTTGCCGATGTTCGTATTCACCGAGATTTAGACAAAATTAGTGCTTGTAGACTTGAGTATTTTTCGGCATATTTAAACTAAAAAATCAGATTTATAAGGAAATGCAAAATTAGCAGAGGGTCGGCAATTGCTACTTTCACAGATTTATCACAGACATTCATAAACTTACGACTGAAAAATCATGGATTACTTAACGAATTGTGATAATTTACCAGCGAAAATACATACTAAAATAATGCTAGTTGAGATTGAGTTTCTTCAACCGGACAGTAAACTTGATTATCGATAATAATCAATAAATCTGCACGATCGAGCCTTTCACCCGTTCGCTGCCATGAAAAATAAGATTGTTGAAATGGGCAGTAGAAAACTGGCTCGACGGATGGTAATTTCGGCAGAGCTTTTCCTACCAAAAATCCCTGTCCATAGGCGTGAACGTTTTTTCGACCCTCCTTCAAAACTCTCTGACGGCTGGCTTCTGAGACATGAAATGTAGTACTTTTCAACACTAGATTGTCGAGATGCCCGACTACAATCCATGAATTTTTAACTTTTTGCTGGATACTCATTAATCCATTGTTCAAATTCCGATATGTTCTGGTGGGAAGTCCACGACAAATATTCCAATCAACTTCTCGTGCTGCCATTTCAATCATCCTCTAAATACTAGTTATTCAGTTAATTTTTGTGAAATCGAACTAGTTTTAAGTCCGATGAATTTACTTTGAGACAGAGCTTCTACTCGTTGGCACATGTTGACATCAAACATGGCAATATGGCCTTTGGGCGGTATTTCCATCGCTGCGGGAAGCCATTCGCCAGAATCTCCCCGACAATCTTGACATCTACTTTCTTGATGCGGATTTTTTTCATAATATTCTCATTTGAAAGTGATAGCGGAATTGCTAACACTCACAAATAAATGCAAATGTTTTACTATTGACCTGCTCGATATTGGTTCTCTCGATCGATCGCGGCTTGTTGGCGCAGATTTATGATTGGCGTGTAGTGACAGATCTGTTCTGATGGCAGAACGCAAACTCCGTAGTAGTTGGGATTTTTCAGCAATGCTCGCCCAATTGCGGCGTGAAACAGATCGGGAATTGAGTACTGTTTATGCAATCGATCGTGCAATTTTTTGAGCCTGACTCTGCGCTTGGCATCGAGCGACCATTGAACGATCGGCTTTGGGGTTTTGACGATTGATTTGGGTACATCTACTCTGGACGCTTGGAACTCTTGGTAGACTTTGCACCAATCAATATTGATTTTAGCGATCGGTTCATTAATTTTAAACCAGGGAAACTGATATCCAAGGAGCATTAATTCGCACCTTTGACTGTAGCTTATGCCATAGATACGATCGTTAAGTTCAGATTCTTGACGACAGAATTCGAGCAATGTTATCCCTATTTTGCTGGATTCATCAAAGCGGGAAGTTATGGGGTTAGCCTTAATAGATGGGAATAAGTTTAATTGCATAACTTGGTAAGTAGGCCATTTCTCAACCGAAAGTTAGATACTTGGATCGGTCTTTATTTGATAATGTGCTTGTTGTGATTATTCGCATTAGAATTAGTGATAGGTAATTCGATAATTAGAATCTGGGATTTCGATCTGATACCAACTAGCAAAGTTTTCAAACATCTGTTTCATGCCAATCGGACTATTCGAGGTATCGTGTAGTCTTTGGAGTTCGACGATGGCTTTATGCAAATCATTACTAGCATTTTCAACACCTAATGCTATGAGAATGACTTCTTCCAAACCCGATCCCAGAGCAATAAGCTCCATGCTTGAATCGTATTCAAGCGGTTCGATGCTAAATCCAATCGCACATTTGTAGCCATTGGAATTGTTATACATACATAGATCGGTTTCATTGACAGATCTCGTCCAGTTTTGGCTATTTAATCCGCTATAGGCATTGCTAAATAATCTTTGGAGTTCGGCTTTATCTTCTGGAGTTAGTTGCATAATTAGTAGGGATATTCTGGTGTTACTGATTCGAGTTGGTAGTAAGCACAAGCGACAGCATAGGCGATGGGCATTCGGCTATAGTCTAGGTCGTCTGACAAGTTCGAGATGTTGTATTTGAGCGGTTGCATCTTCATCGTCTTCGCTCTTGCGAATTACCCAGTTATACTCTTTTGCCCACTGCCTAAGTTCGCGGATGGCAGTTTTACGATCCGAAGATTGGGCAGTAGTTAAAGTCAACTGAACTTCTTCGCCATAGGTAACTAGTCTGTATATATCCACGTCCTTAATACTCAGAAGGTAAAAACATAAAAACTTCTGGTTGAATGCAGACCCAGATTCGGATCTCTGACAAGGGGAAATCAGTATACGGAATCGATCGATTTACCAAGATGTTGCCATCTCCGTCATCACAAGTAAGGATTCCAGCGTGACTCTCCAAGTTAACGGTAAGTCTCCAGAACTGCCGATCGTTGATAGCTTTAAACTTGCTAGTTTGGTAGCTGGCAATTGCATTAGTCAGCCACAAACAGCCAACTTTGTCTTGCAAAAATTTGATACCATCGGTGTAGTCGATTCGACAAAACCCTGTGTGTCGAAAGTATGGTTGTTCGCAACCGTTGTATCGATCGAGATGAGATTTGATTTCTTGTGCGTTCATGATTCCGATCGATAAATGGATAAATGGACAATGAAAAACCAGCGAGTTTCAGATCGCTGGTTTTTGTTAAAAGTACTTGAGATTAAGCAATCCCAAGTACTTTTAAAGCACCTGTAACAGTACTTGTAAAGATAAACAGTAGAGTTGATGAGGGTTTTCTATTTTAACCAATTCGCAGATGAGTACCACGTTCTTGGACTTTGGCGAGAAGTTGACCATCGACGATTAAGTCATTGGTACCTAATTCAGTTAAGCGTTCTCGAATAAACTCAGTGGAGACAGAGCAAGAATAACTCTCGATAATGCAATCTGAGGGGAATTTCCTTGGATCGATCGTATCGTCGATCCAAACTGGAGCTTTACCGCCATTTTTAACTAGCCTTAACTTAGCTTCTTTACCAGCCATCGAACTAACTCCCTGTTGTTCTAGGGAAGATTTGAGATAATCCTTGAAACGATTGACTGCACTCTGGCGAGATTTAACTAGCCTGTCGAAATGCTCTCGTCGCTCGACAAGGTAATTAATTTCGGCTTGTTTTGCAGCAAGAACGCCCACGATCGCATCGACTTTGTTAGCGATTTGGTTCTCCAAATCGGCTAATTGGTCTGCGAGAATTTGCTGTGTTGCGGGATCTTCTCCAGCAGCCTCCAATCCGTCAAAAATCATCTCTACAAGCGCGTCACGGATTTGACCGAGTTCTAGTAATGTTGCCATAATTTTAATTACTTGAGTGGCTAATTTTGGATGAGAGTTAATAACGATCCGAATGTTCGGATCGGGCGGAGGCTGTGCCTACGGCAGGCTACGCCAACGCCAACACCAACGGACACTAGTTATTACAATTATCGTGGATTTTCAAGTTCTTAATATCAAACTTTCGATGATTTTGTTGAGCTTGCCGCTTTAAGGCGATTTTAGTTAACTCCTGTCTTTCATCTAAAGGATGAAGGTGCCATTTGATCGATACATTTAATGACTTAGCAATCAGGATATTTTCACGATCGATCTGCGCCAACCTGGAATCTAACAGGACTAGCAAGCGAATAATTAGTATTCTCATTTGCGACGATTAGAAGAGTTTGATAAAAAAGCACACGATCGAAGGTCGATCGTGTAGACTGACTTCCCCAGTGAGACAATACTTTGTTACCACTAGGAGATTCTATAAAGATAGGGTTCCCCATCAGCTCAAAATAGCAGTATTAATCACCGAAGACTTATGCCACTTGGCTAGACTGGTAATAATCGCATCGATCGAGCCAACGTGCTTCATCGATCGCGAGTTGCATTTGCTCGTCAGCTTCGGTTATTGGTTGTGAAGCTGTAGCAGTCTCTGACTGGATATTTAGGGCTAAAACTGGTACGATTGTCATTAGCTGTAAGAAAGTAATGTTAATTGAAGATGGCGTTTTATTCGCGTAAAATGCCATCAAAAAGAAAAGCAAGATTTGGGTCGCCCAGAGCTTGCTTTTTGCCTTCGGTCGTAGCCAGAATATCATAAAATTTAATTGACCCCAAACGGAGAGCGCAAGCTTCAAGCAGTTTAAGCAGTTAGTAACGACAGTTGAAGTTGGTGGCAGTCTGCTTTAAATTTGACGAACCATAGATCGGCTAGATAAAAATCTTGGTGAATCTGTAATAGTCTATTTACTTCATCTGTTTCGCTAATTTGTACTTCCAACATAAACTCATGGAATGCAGATTTTGCTTTAACAAAAGCAGTTTTTGCATTAAAAGCAACTATAGACATTTTCGCAAGAGTACCTTTTCTTTTTCCAACTCTGGAGGTGTTCCAGAAAATAGAGTTGCCAATTTGATGCCGTTCGGTCATTAACTTAACTGCAATTTCTAATTCTGACTCAATCTCCGCTAAAAGCTGATTGCTGCGGTTTTCTTTAAGTAGTTTAATATTTTTTAAAGTAACAGCCATCGCAGCGGTGCAATCATACATATAGACAAAAAAATACCCTCAGACAAAAGTATCTGAGGGTATTAAAGGTGAATTTATTTGCTTCTATTCATCGACGCGAAGGCGGTAGCAAAGCTTGGGAAATCGTGCCCCCAATTGCTTTGTAGCCTTCATCTAAGCTTTGAATATATGGCTTGCCACAGCCTAACCTTGCTAGTTTTGCCATGAACGAGATCGCCTCTTTATTGTCATCATCACCAATATATAGAGTTGAGATCGTACCTGACAATTTTTTTGCGGCTTTAATTGCTTCGGACTCATCTTCTGGCTCTCCGTCTGAGATGACGAGCGTTTGAGCAGGATACAACGACGTGGCATATTCGATTGCTCGATGCAATGCCGTACCGCCGCACGGTTCGCAGATATTCTTAACATCTTGAATCGGTGTAACGCGGAAGTTGAAGCATACCAATCGATAATCTTGCCAACCGATGCTGGCGATGGCTTCTTTGAGGATATCGATCCGCCGCTTACAACCGCTGCCGCGACAGATCTCATCCATCGAGCCACTGGTATCGATCAGCATAACGCGGGAGAGCGGATTTCCCGATCCAATACGGGCTTGGTAATTAGTGGCAACTCCAGTATCGGGCAACTTACTCGCTTGGGTGACGATCGAAGTGAGAACATTAGCAAGGGCGTTAGTTTGATTAGTCATTGGTTTAGATAGTTGGATGTACTTTATTAATGGCTTGACGATAAAATTCCAAGGCTTGGGGATCGGGACTAGCTTTTTTTAGATCGTTGGAATAACATTTAAAACCTGGGATGTGCCGCTCGCAAATTGCTTTACATAAGGGAATTAACGAAGTTGCGGTCGATCCGTCTGCGCTATCCATTGTTCTGGGACTACTCCAGGCATTCCCCGTATGAAAGTAGGCAAACTTCCACGGATCGCCGACAAAGCTTTGCTGGATATAAACGCGGACTTCGCCACGCTTTTCCCAGATGCTAATACCAAACTGGTCGTAGCGATAAGTTGCAAAGAAGCTGGACTCGATTAACGATTGAATTAGAGCAGCTTTATCACTTGCTTCATAACTCGATGTCGATCGTGCTGTTGCAGCTCGTCCGGTTGCCTCGGCTTTGGCAACACGATCGCGCAACTCTTGGGCAGCATCAGAGACAGTTTGATTAGCAGCATAAGCAATCGCTTCACCCCGCAGAACGGTTTCGGCCATCGCTGCTTGGATGAGTTGCAGCAACTGGTCGTCGGTCAATCCTGATAAGTCCATACTTATTTCTCTCTTTAATAATGTGCATCAAATATTGAATTGTTAAACTTGGAATTTGCTCGATGTCGCCACCAATTTTTAGCTGTGGTTCGATTTTTAACGGATCGATTGCAAAGGCAGGAACATTGAGTCGATTAGCAACCGACAATATGTTTCTAACTCGATATAATCCCGATAGATCGTTGTCCGGTAGAATTACTAATAACGGGCAATTTAGTTGCGATTTAACTACTTCTAACTTGTGCTTGAGGGTTAAATTACTATAATCTCCAGCCTCCAAGCAAATTGCTGGTAAGCCGCGACTATAAGCAATTTCTACGCACTTTTGACCCTCCACAATTAGCACGATATTCAACCTACCGGGATAGGCAGTTAATCGACATAATCCAAAGGGAATCCACTGCTTATTTCCCGCACCTTTAACCCAACTTTCACCATCAAAATACTGAGGGCGAATGACCTTGTGAGTATGATAGTTAAAGCGGGTAACTCGCTGGCAATCGCTATATTGATAAATAGTGCGATTGCCGCTCGTTTCACTCAAAATTACTGGACTCATTAGCGGTAAGTGTAGTTGAGCGGATGAGATGAGCGGGATCGGTGGTAACAGAATTTCTGGTGGGGGTTCGGATGTCGGATTGAGACTATAGTTTTTACCACGAGTGGGGATTACCGCAGACATAATCTCCAGCCGATGCGCTCGGCTGTCATCGTTCCAGCAATTCCACTTTCCGACAGGCGAGAAAGTTAAATTGTGACCGCCACAAACTGGGCAATAGAAGCGGTTGTGTCGATAACGTTGTAACTGCTTTTTACAATCGGCTAAACTGTTGCTCATTTAAGTTATTAGTCAAAAGAAGACAGAAGGAACAGCGGTTGGACAGCTTAATTTGGCAGACATAGTTAATTTCCCAAAAAAAACAGGCATTTCCAACAGTTGGAAATGCCCATCGGTGTTGTCAGTAGTTAGAATGGCAGATCGTCTTCTTCGTAGCTAAAGTCAGCATCATTTTCATCTAGATCGGGGGTCGATTTGACAACACCGATCTTTTGTGGAACTACCGCTAAGGTTTCTGAAGTTGCGGTTTTTTGAACTACTGCTGGTGTGGGTTCGACATCATCTTCTACTGCGGAGATTTGACGGGGTGCTGTCGGAGTCGATGGTGAGTTGCAAGATGGCGGAATTAAGGCGATAACACTACCAGAAGATGGGGGCATCTGGAGTGCGCGGGGCTGAGGATTGAGGATTTGCAAGATTGTCTCGGCTAACAACTCCTCACCTTCGCCCAAAAAGAACGATCGCCAGTTACCGCTCGTTGGGGCGACAAAGCCATCGACACAACAAGCAGGGGATTTAGTTTTACCACTACCTACGGACATCCGCTTGATAACTGGCTCGAATACGCACAATGCCTTGTACCGTTCGTCGCGGGGCAGAAAAGGAGCCTTAGCTGCTTTGGCATGAAGCATTGCTACTTGAATGCAATTTTGCTCCCAATATTTGCTCAAAGTGGCTTGATGTGCGCCTTTAGCGATTATTTTAAAAGGGATTTGGTGTAAAGGGAAATTACTCTCACCCAAGAACATTATTAAATAGATCTGGAAATTACCAATGTTGGGATCTTTACTCTGATCCCGATTCCACTCACCAATTACCATTAATCGATCTTCATCTTGGCTGGCAGCACGATCGAACATACCGAGCTTGCTAACCGCACACATTACCATGCGTGGCTGCACGAGCAAGATGCCTTCGGCATTTTTACCATCGTTATAGGTGTAGATAATCGTTTTGGTAGCTTCGATATTACTCCACCCGGCCTTTTGAGCCTGGGGCAGGGGAATAAAATAGCCACAGTGGGATTGTTCTTCTTCTCCCCGCACCACCTGGACGTGAGGAAAACTAAAATCTGTCGCGGCATATTCGGAGCTGAGATATTGGGATTTAATGGGAGTTTCTGTTGTCATGAGTTGTATCTATAGAGTTGGGATAATATGCAGGTTCTATCTTGCCAAGATCGATCGCCGTACCAGAAATATTTCTAGTACGGAGATCGATCTTTGGGCAAATAAGATCCCTCATAAATGAATGCAAAAGATTTGAGCTAGGTAGAGTTTGGAAATTCGCTAATAGCTTGCCACTGCTCAATAAATCCATCGATCTCTTTGAGCATAATATTGCCAAGCTGAATATTGAGCATGATAATTTCGGCAGTAGAAATTATTTTCACGCCTCGTGCTGTAGCAATTTTCTTAGCTTGTTTATCATCTATGAGAAGATCGTAACCTTCAGCTTGTGCAATCACAATTGAGCTTGCTTCCCCACGTCCTAAACCTCTTTCATAAAGTTTTTCGACTTCGAGCAGGTGTTGGGGAGTCTCAACAGGGACTTCAGAGAGGAACCCACTCGCCCATGTTTCATTTATTTTTTTTTGCGATCGCAGTACCTCTGCACGCATGAAATCGGTGCAAGCTAAAGTACTGCGTCTATGCGAACAGCTTCGGGATCGAGTGCCATTGGTACTTTTAGAGGGAGATGTGGGAACGGGAAAAACTGCTTTGGCAGAAACGATCAGCGATGCTTTAGCGCGAAAAATAGGCGGTAAAACCAAAGTCCATTTGCTAATGGGACTTAAACAAAATCAAGCCGCTCATCAAGCCCAAATTGGCTTGATGAGCGGCAAAGACATCGATGATATTAGTCATAAGGTAGTCAACATCTGTAGCGGTTCCTAAAGAACTTGCATTCATGACGATAGCAAAAATTCTTTCTCCTTCCAAACTAGACAGTCTCGCCTTAAATGTCTTGACCCACACTACTTTCTTCTTGCTTAACTTTAATTCTATTTGGTCGAGATTATCTGCTGATAATGTTGCTGCTATTTCATCTAGTCGGACTTCTACTTCGCTTTCTTCTCCCTTCAGATAGGATTAGATGTAAGTGTTTGGGTAACGATCGATTTCGCAAAAGTTCCATGTAATTACATGGAACCAATTAAAACCCTATAACTATGACAGTCAGCTACTTTAACTCCTTGCTTGCACAGATTAGATTCCAACTGATCGATCGATCCGAATAAGCTCAACTTGTTTGTGAACATAAGTTTTAGCCACAAGCAAAAGTTCCATGTAATTACATGGAACTAAACAAACAAACTAGAATTGTGTCTAGTCATACACTTCCAGCGATCGATAGCTTTACTCAACCTCATTGCACTGACTCGATCGAGACACTCTCAGATCGAGGCTCACATTTCCAGAAATTTCGACTGAAAAGACAAAAAACAATCATCGAAAATAAACCAGAGCTTCAGGTTGGCAAGATAATAGGGGTACTATCAGAAAATCAGTACTCAATTTAAAATGACCATCCAAAGCTCGATTGCCCCTGGAGCCAGAATATTATGTCGCGATGCGGAGTGGTTGGTGAAGTCAACCAGCCGCTCTACTGATGGTGGCAGGGTAATTGAAGCGATCGGGGTATCGGAGTTTATTCGCGGTAGATCTGTGAAGTTCATTGAAGAACTCGAAACCGATTTGGAAGTACTTCAGCCCGAACATACCAATCTAGTCGCCGATCGCTCTGGCGGTTACGTCCATAGTCTACTGTTCATCGAATCCCACCTGCGACAAACGGTACCGGAAGACGGCAAAATCTATGTGGGACAACAGGCGGCGATGGATGTGATGGATTATCAACTCTATCCTGCTTATAAGTCTCTGGCGGCACCTCGACAACGAATTTTGATTGCTGATGCGGTGGGGTTGGGGAAGACGCTCGAATGCGGAATTTTGGTGTCCGAGCTAATTAGACGCGATCGAGGCAAGAGGATTTTGGTTGTCACTAACAAATCGATGATGGTGCAGTTTCAGAAGGAATTCTGGGTGCGGTTTACCATTCCGTTGGTGAGATTGGACTCTAGTACGATTCAACGGATTCGACTGCAAATTCCTGGCAATCACAATCCCTTTCACTATTACGATCGGACGATTATCTCGATCGATACGCTCAAGCAAGATCGGGAGTATCGGGTGTACCTAGAACAAGCACATTGGGATATTATCGTCATCGATGAGGCGCATAATGTGGCGAAAAGGGGTCAAGGAGCCTCCCAACGGGCGAAGTTAGCCGAACGGTTGGCAAACAGATCGGATACGCTGATTTTGCTGTCTGCTACGCCCCATGATGGTCGTCCAGAGAGTTTTGCCAGTCTTATGAATATGCTCGATCCGACAGCGATCGCCGATGAGTCAGATTATACGAAGGAAGACATTCGCGATCTCTACGTGCGGCGGTTTAAGAAGGATGTGTTACGAGATTTGCGACTAAGTATTCCTGAACGCCAAGTAGCATCGGTAGAAGCTCAAGCATCAGAAATTGAAGAGCGGGTATTTAGGGCGTTAGAACATCTCCAATTGGGGGGGATCGATGGCAATCGCAAAGGGAAGCAGTTATTTAAAACTACTTTACTCAAGTCTTTTCTTTCTAGTCCGGCAGCTTGCTTGGAAACTGTTAATAATCGATTGAAACTGCTACGGGGTAATGTAAATGGTACCGATCCCGATCTACATGAATTAACAGAGTTAGGGCAGATATTAGCGCAAGTATCGATCGAGCAGTTCAGTAAATATCAGCGATTACTGCAATTAATTCAAATAGATTTTAAGTGGAACGGCAAAGATCCCCAAGACCGTTTGGTGATTTTTACCAGTAGATTAGAAAGCTTGAGATTGCTCAAACAGCGATTGGCGATCGATCTCCAACTCAAACCAGAAGCGATCGAGGTATTAGACGGCAGTATGCCAGATACCGACCAGAATCGGGTGGTTGAAGCGTTTGGGCAAGAAAATTCTAAGGTGCGGATTTTACTCGCCACGGAAGTAGCTTCGGAAGGTTTAAATTTACATTATCTCAGTCATAAATTGATTCACTTTGATATTCCGTGGTCGCTGATGACGCTCCAACAACGGAATGGCAGAATCGATCGCTATGGGCAAACCAGAGCACCCCAAATTCGTTATTTGCTCACGCGATCGCAATTAGAGCGGATGGATGAGGTCGAACGGATTATCAAAGTGTTGTTAAATAAAGACGAACAAGCGATTAAAAATATTGGCGATCCATCGGTATTTATGGGCGTATTTGACGCTCAAGCAGAGGAGGAATATACCGCTCGATCGATCGAGTCGGGGGTATCTGCGGAAGAGTTTTCGGCGCAGTTAGAAACAAATGCAGCCAAAGGCGGAGAATTCGATATCTTTGCTTGGTTTGAAAATCCCGATGACGGTAGCCTGAATGCCGCTGAAGAGACGGTAGCCTCGCCAAAGGTCGAACAGGGTAAAAACTTGAGTTTGTATCCTTCTACCTATGATTATGTGGCTACCGCGCTTCAAGCCTTCGAGACACCGATCCCCAATTTGAATATCCAACCAACCGAAAGATCGATCGAGTTACAAATACCCGCAGAATTGGAGCGACGTTACCAACGACTACCGCCGGAAATCCGTCCGTCAGATAAACAACTATTACAACTCAACGATAGACCGAACGCAATCATGCAAGCATGGGAAGAAGCGCGTCGCCTGGAAACTAGTTTTCCCCAGCAGCAATATTTGTGGGATTTACATCCGCTCGTCGAATGGCTCAAGGATCGGGGGTTATTTCGATTCGGACGACATCAGGCTCCAGTGATCGAGTTGAATAGTGGTTTGGCTGAGGGAGAATCGGTATTTATCCTGTGGGGAAGCTTTGCCAATCAGCGGGGTAAAACCTTGATGAATCGCTGGTTGGGGGTGGTATTCAATGGGAGTAAATTCGATCGGATCGAAACTCTCGATACAACTGTGCAACGTACCCGACTGGGTAAAACGGAAATTCCCAACCCAGGAGAAATAGATCCTCTGCTAGTCAAGGAATTGGAAGGATTGAGGGCGGAGGCTGTCAGGAAATCGATCGCCCATCTTACCCGATCGCGAGCAGAATTCTTGCAGCAACTCACACCCCAATTAGAGGAACAACGCGATCGATTGTCGCGACTCAAGGGCAATCATAGCCGCCAGCTTCGACTCAAATTCGACAAGGATACGCCCACGACAGCCACAGTGCAACGTCGTCACCAGGAAGAACAACGACTCGATCGCTTATTCCAAGATTATGAGAACTGGGTCGATCTTTCGATGACCATTGAGGAATATCCTTATCTAAAGCTGGTAGCTGTATTGCGAGGGGTTGGATCGTGCCATTAGTCGGAATTGCGAACGAAAATGAATTTTACTCAGATTACTATTTAGATGCGGTATTGACTCAAGATTTAAAAAACTTGAGTAAAAATTGGGGTAGCGATACCGATAAAACACCCGATCGGTTATTGGCTGGTTTGAGAGCGGAATATTTCCGCCTTCAGGATAAACTAGAGCGCATTTCTACCGACAGTGAACGGCTCGAACTTCAGAACGGTTTTTGTCAAAAGTTACTGGAGATTTTGGGTTACAGTTATCAGCCTCAAGTCAAAGTTTTAGATGAAGATTATTTACTGCCGATCGCGGTGGAAATCACTAGAAGTAATGGTACGCCACTATTGTGGGTCGTTGAGGGCGTAAATTTAGGGGACAATCTGGGTATCCTGGCTAATTCAGTCCAGTTTCCAGATGGAGAGATCGGGACAGATACTTTAGAAGATATCCTCAACGATCGGATCTTTACCATTGCCGAACCGCCGCGCTGGGTAATTTTGATGAGTGTCGATAGTATTGCTTTAATCGATCGAGCCAAGTGGAATTCCTCGCGATTATTACGGTTCGATTTGGGCGAATTATTCCGTGAAAATGACCCAAATGCCCTGTTAGCGGCGGCGACATTATTGCATCGAGAACATACTTGTCCGAGTGAGGGGACGGCTTTACTCGACAGGTTGGATGAAAATAGTCATAAACATACCTATAGTGTTTCCGCCGATCTCAAATTTGCCCTGCGGGAAGCGATCGAGTTACTGGGAAATGAGGTGTTACACTATCGCCGTTATGTCAAAAAAGAGCGGGTATTTACTAGCGACGCACAACAAGCAGCAGGAGAACAAACCACCGATCCCAACCAGCTTAAAATCGAGTGTCTGCGCTGGGTGTATCGATTACTATTTATTTTCTACATCGAGGCGCGTCCCGAATTGGGCTACGCGCCGCTGAATGCGGATGTCTATCGCGAGGGCTATAGTCTAGAGAGCTTGCGCGATTTGGAGCAGAGCCATTTACTCACCCCAGAGGATGAAGGTGGTTATTACATCGATAACTGTATTCGCCAACTATTTAAACTGCTGTGGGAAGGTTATCCCGTGCAGCAGTCGGCGCAGTTGATTCTAGCAACGCCTACCGCGCTAGCTAAAGGTGGTGTAGATACTTTTCGGCTCCCCGAACTCAAAAGTCATCTGTTCGACCCCGATCGCACGTCGTTGTTCAAGGGGGTTAAGCTCCGAAATTCTGTCCTGCGCGAGATTTTAGAATTGATGTCGCTGTCCCAAACAGCGGGCAAACGGCGGCGGGGGCGGATTAGTTACGCTCAATTGGGAGTGAATCAACTTGGGGAGGTTTATGAGGGCTTGTTGAGCCTGTCAGCCTTCTTTGCGGAGGAGGATCTGTATGAGGTGAAGCCAGCTAAGAAGGATAAGAAGAAAAGTAGTGAGGATGAAGATGAAGATGAGGATGAAACAGCTAATTCCGCACCGACGGGAGAGGGAAACGATCTAGAAGTTGGTTATTTTGTGAGTGTCGATCGATTGGCGGAATTTACTAAAGCTGAATTAGTCATCGATCCCAAAACGGGTAGACATCGCCAACACCCCAAGGGCAAGTTTTTATTCCGATTAGCCGGACGCGATCGCACTAAAAGTGCAAGTTATTATACGCCCCAATCTTTGACTCAATGTTTGGTTAAATACGCGCTCAAAGAACTCCTGCAAGATAAAAAAGCTGATGATATTCTCCATCTGACAATCTGCGAACCAGCGATGGGTAGTGCGGCATTTTTGAATGAAGTGGTAGATCAATTAGCAGAGGCTTATTTAGAACGCAAACAGCAAGAAGTTGGTGACAAAATTCCTCACGAGGATATTATCATCGAGAAGCAGAAGGTAAAAATGCTGCTGGCCGATCGCAATGTTTACGGCATCGATAAAAACCCGATCGCGATGGAGTTAGCCGAGGTTTCATTATGGCTAAATTGTATTTATGGCGATAAAGATAAACAGATATTTATCCCGTGGTTTGGAACGCAGCTTCACTGTGGTAACTCTCTAATCGGCGCACGGCGACAGGTATACACCAAGCAGCAGATTCTCGCAGATAAAAAAGGTTTAGGGAAATGGTATGAATCTTCACCCATCGCTCAAAAATCTGGGGAAGGGATATTTCACTTCTTACTAGGCGATCCGGCGATGGCAAATTACACCGATAAAGTAATTAAATCCCTCGAACCCACAGCAATTCAACAAATTAATGCTTGGCAAAGAGAGTTCGCCAAAACTGGATTTACGCCAGAGCAAGCTGACTATGCAGTAATCTTGAGTAAAAGAATTGCCGAACAATGGGATGAATACGCCCAAGAACTCGCCAAAATTAAGGAACGCACCACTGACGATCTCCAAGTTTGGGGACAACCGAACAACTCGTTACGGGGCGGCGTACCCCTGGCGATGAAAGATAAAATCTACGAGCAAGAGAAGCTCTCTCAAGGTGTAAGTAATGCCAGTAAATATCGCCGACTGAAACTGGTAATGGATTACTGGTGTGCGTTGTGGTTTTGGCCGATCGAACGAGCAGAGGAATTACCCAGTCGCGAACAATTTCTCCAAGAAGTGGGGGCAATCTTGGGTGAAACCGAAATGTTAGTTTCTAGCTCTCAACAATTAGCCCTATTCCCCGAAACCCAATCCACCGAACAGGGACAATTAGCTCTGAAAACTTACGGCTTTGTCGATTTAGATAAGCTCAAACGCTTTTATCCTCGGTTGGGGATCGTGGCGGAAGTTACCGAGAGACAACACTTTTTTCATTGGGAGTTAGAGTTTGCCGATATTTTTCAGGAGCGGGGCGGTTTTGACCTGATGGTGGGAAATCCCCCGTGGTTGAAAATAGAGTGGGAAGAAGGCGGAATTTTAGGCGATTACGATCCGCTGGTGGTATTGCGGAAACTTTCGGCGAGTGAATTGGCAAACCAGCGAGAGGTGGTGTTTAGTAAATTCCCACGTCTGTACTCTGCTTATTTGCGGGAGTATGAGGAAGCTGCCGGAACACAGAACTTCTTGAATGCTGTGCAGAATTACCCCTTACTCAAGGGAATGCAGACTAATGTATTTAAGTGCTTTTTACCTCAAGCTTGGAATTTTTGTAAACCCGAAGGAGTTAGTGGTTTCCTTCATCCAGAAGGAGTATACGACGATCCCAAAGGTAAAAATTTAAGGAAAGTTTTATTATCTAAACTGGTATGTCATTTTCAATTTCAAAATAAGCTTTTCCTATTCCCCCCTGTTCATGATGAAGTAACTTATAGTGTCAATATATATTCACGAGCAAAAGACCTTCCCTATTTTATTCATGTTTCTAATTTATTTCACCCTAAGACACTGCTTGACTCAGAATCAAATTCATCTTCAATCTCTACTATTCCAGGAATAAAGGATGAATTAAGCAAGTGGGATTTAAGAGGACATCCTAGCCGGATTATTAGTGTCGATCGAAATATCCTTGCTCTATTTGCCCAACTCTATGATGAAACGGGTACAGCCCCAGAATCTGCTCGACTGCCCGCTATTCATGCCCAGAATCTAGTCAGCGTATTAGAAAAATTCGCAAAGCAACCACAACGCCTTGGTGACTTACAGGATGAATATTACGCCACGGTGATGTTTGATGAAACCAATGCTGTCAAAAAAGACCACACCATCCGCCGTGAAACGACTTTTCCCGATGCAATTGCAGAAGAACAGGGTAATGCAGTTCAAAGTCTCATCCTCTCTGGGCCACACTTCTTTGTTGGCAATCCACTGAACAAAACCCCGCGCCATGTTTGCGTTCAAAATAGTCAATACGATGTCATCGATCTCACCACTATTCCTGATGACTATCTTCCACGAACCAACTACATCCCCGACTGCAATCCTACTGAATACTATCGCCGCACTCCAAAAGTTTCCTGGGGCGATAATCAACCCACAACCAATTTTTGTCGTATTATTTCTCGAACAATGTTGAGTCAGTCAGGGGAAAGAACTCTGATTAGTGCATTAATACCACCTCAAGTTGGACACATTGATGGAGGTTTTAGTATTTGTTTTCCTTCAAAATCTGATGCTATAGATTTAATGGGTTCTTATCTTTCTATCCCATTTGATTTTTTCGTTAAGACAACAGGCAAAGGACATTTTCGTAATGATATTGCTCGACAATTACCTTTAGTCAATAGCGACCCCAGATTACAAATTCGCACCCTCACCCTAAATTGCCTCACCACCCACTACGCCGAACTCTGGCAAGACTGCTGGCAACCCGAATTTACCCAAACCCAATGGAGCAAACCAGATCCGCGCCTACCCAACACCTTTTGGTCGCACCTCACCCCCACTTGGGGGCGTAACTGCGCCCTCCGCAGCGACTACAGCCGCCGTCAGGCATTAGTCGAAATCGACGTATTAGTAGCAATGGCACTCGGTTTAACCCTAGAAGAACTGATTACCATCTACCGCGTCCAATTTCCCGTCATGCAACAATACGAGCGGGAAACCTACTTCGACCAAAACGGGCGGATAGTCTTCACCACCAGTAAAGGCTTAGTCGGTGTCGGCTTACCCCGCAAAAGCAACAAAAAAACCCAAACCAAAGGCTGGGAAGATATCCAAAATATGACCGAGGGCACCGTAGAAATTACCACCACCGACGATACCCTCCCCACAGGCGCGTATCAACGGACGATTAGTTACCCAGCACCCTTCGACAAATGCGACAGAGTAGAAGACTACCGCACCGCCTGGGAGTATTTCAGCAGTTGAAAATGTCAACACATCGATGCTAATCAGGATCGATACCCAGATCGCGTAGTTTAGCAGCAAGGCGATCGGCGCGTTGGCGTTCGAGTTCGGTTTGTTGTCGCTCTTGCTCGATCGCGCGATCGGCATTATCAGCGCGTTGTCGCTCCTGTTCGATCTGTTCGTATGGGGTGGGATAGCGACGATCGTTCTCGTCGTACCAATACAGCCACTCTCGCGTTAAATCATCGTAGCTAGCGCGTTCGCAGCCAATTCCCAAGCCAATTTCGGGCATCCACAGGGGATTGGTATTTTGCAATTCATAATTACCGTTAACGAGCTTATGAATCTCTAGTCGGGCTTTGCGACGGCGTTTGGGGTTGTAGATAACGTAGTAAAGTACGCCTAGTTCGGCATACTTATCGAGCTTGGTAGTGTATTCACCGCCTGGTTTAGCAGACACTACCTCTAATACTAAAATGGGAGGTATTTCTTCCTCCCATAGCAAATAGCTTAGGCGTAAATCCTCGTCGAAGGAGCGTTCGACATTCAGACTCAAGAAGCCATCGGGGACGATTGGCGGTTGTTCTGGATGGGTATAGATCCCCATGTCGATGCCAAAAAACCAATCCATCCGACCTTTCCAGAGCATTCGTAAGATCGATTTGAGCAGGTTGGGGATGATTTCTTGGAGTTCGTTATCCACTGGAGTATCGTCAGAATTTGGCAGTTCGTCGGCGGTAGGTAGGTATCTGGGTAACTGGTACTGATACATGGCAGAAGAAAGGTTAGCGAAGGACTTATTTATTCGATGATTTGTGAATTGTTAAAACTCGATGCCTCGATAGACTCGATCGATCGCAAAGGTGAGGTCGATACTTTCTAGTTCTACGTTATCTCCAGCGGCGTAATTGGTCACTTCCCACTTACCACGCTCGTTCTTGCGGAATACTTCAATTTCGATTTCTTCAGCACTGACCAGGACGTATTCAATTAAGCTGGTCGATCGCTGATAGAGTTTGAATTTTTTCCCTCGTTCGCGTAGCGTCGGCTCTGCCGAATCGTAAGCTTCGGTACTGGGAGAGAGTACTTCGACGATTAGAGATGGATGGCTGATAAATTGAGTCGTTTGTCGATCTCGCTCGTCACAGGTCGCACTGGCATCGGGGTAAACGTATTTTTCTGATGCTTGAATCTTAATTTTCACATCTGAGTTAAGCGCGATGCACCGATCCGATTCGCTGAGGCGATCGTCAATCAAAGAGAAGATCCTACCGCCGATCCTGCCGTGATTGACCGTCCCACCACTCATCGCAAAG
Source organism: Chamaesiphon sp. (assembly GCF_041737865.1). Taxonomy (NCBI): domain Bacteria; kingdom Bacillati; phylum Cyanobacteriota; class Cyanophyceae; order Gomontiellales; family Chamaesiphonaceae; genus Chamaesiphon; species Chamaesiphon sp. Next base: position 16,083 of record NZ_JBGSQZ010000104.1, on the reverse strand, counting down.
ACCTCGCCCTCGAAGTACTCATGCTTGACTTCTTGCTGCTGTTCCCAAGCAAAGTATTCATCTAGGGTAAATCGAGGCGAATGTTCTTTTGCTGCAACCATATACGACCTCAATTGCCAGGAAATTAGTAAAATTATACCACACGCTAAAGCATGAAAATCTTCATCTCCGGCGGAAAGTCCGCCAATCCCGAGCGGCTAGTCTCGTAACCGTGTGCCTCTCCCCTGGAGAATCGCTCGATCCAATCTGCCTCGTAGGTAGTATTATGATTAAAAATTGCATCGAACATCGAGCCGCGAACGAGTTAAATCTACACCCTCAATCGTCCTCACTACCCCCGCCACATCTACCGAGCGATAACTATGATTCCCTCCATCGTCGCTCACCAATTGCAAGACTGCGTTTCGGATTACCTCCTCACTACTTTTCGCGGCACCAGCCCTGGTTTTGATACCCTGATGGAGCGGTTTATCGCCCAGTCGGATAACGTCGGGCGCGGCCCCTATGTCTCGGTGGGCTTGCCCTTTCGCTCCGGTGCCAAAGGTGCCAATTACTTCCCCGACATCCCCCTCCAATTTAGTCCCCACCTCCACCAAGAACGCGCCTTCAATCGGCTCAGTCCCCCCTACTACCAATCGACGATCGTGGCTACGGGGACGGGTTCGGGTAAAACTGAATGTTTTTTACTCCCCCTGCTCGAACATTGCCGCCAAGAAGCTGGCAAACAGGGGATTAAAGCGATCTTGCTCTATCCGATGAATGCCCTGGCAACGGATCAAGCCAAACGGATCGCCCAACTGATCGATCGTACTCCCAGTCTCAAAGGTAGAGTGACGGCGGGTTTATACATCGGCGGCGAGGAAGATCGTCCCACGGCGATGATGTCCCCAGAGCAGGTAATTACTGATAAATCCATCCTCCGCCGCAGTCCCCCCGATATCCTGCTCACCAATTATAAAATGCTGGATTATCTCTTAATCCAGCCCGAAACCCAAGGCTTGTGGGCATTCAATCAACCCGAAACTTTCCGGTATCTCGTCGTAGACGAATTCCACACCTTTGATGGTGCCCAAGGTACCGATCTCGCCTGCTTGGTGCGACGGCTCAAATACCGCTTGCAGACCCCAAAACAACATCTCGCTTGCGTAGGTACATCCGCTACCTTGGGCGGGAGCGAGAGCCAAACTAAAATGCTGGAATATGCCAGCCAAATTTTCCAAGAAAGCTTCGACGATCTGGCAATTATCCAAGAAGATCGCCTGAGTGCTGCCGAATTCCTCACTGATGCCCTGTTAAATGTCCTCCCCTTACCCGCTCCCAATTCTCCGCTGTTACCGAGCGAAGGGATGGGGGTGAGGGCTTACCTGCGCCAACAGGCACACCTGTGGCTAGATGAAGAAGAACCAGCAATCGAGCTAGAATGCGCTGATGATGCACCTCTAAGTGAGGAATGGTGTATCGAACTGGGCGAGAAAATCGCCACTCTACCGATCGTCCAAATCATCCTCAAAACCGTCGGCGAGAAAACCTATTCCTACACCGAACTCCTCACCGATGTCCTCCAAAAACGCCTCGCACTCCCTAGTAAGGATTTAGTCTACCAACAGCAGCTATTAGATAGCTTACTGAGCCTAATAGCCACCGCTCGGCGCAGAATCAACTTAGCCGACGGTAGCTCGATCGTCGTGCCGTGGGTGACGTTGCGGGTACAATTTTGGTTGCGCGAACTGCGGCGGATGGTTGGTTCGATTTCTACCCAGCCAGAACTATTATTTTCTAGCGATCTCACGCCCCCACATCTGAAAAAAACCCTACCGATCGTCCATTGTCGCGATTGTGGAGCCACAGGCTGGGCGGGTTTGCGTCCCAGACAAGGCGATCGCCAGTTAGCATTAAATGACCTCCAAAGTTTCTATCGCGCCTTCTTCAGCAGCAGTCCCCTCGTTACCTATTTATTTCCCACTACCCCCAGCAGATCGGCTCGACTAGACACGGCGAAATTTTGCCCAGAATGCTTTCGGATAAATCTACCGACTGCCACCAAATGTCTATCCTGCCATAGCGAAGGTTTAATCGCCGTCGAAATTCCCGACAATACCAAAAATGATACTCACCAAGGACAGAAACAACTGGTTTCGACTAATGACTGCCCCTACTGTCAGAGTAGTAGCGGTTTGTCAATTTTAGGGGCACAGGCGGCTAGTCTCACCAGTGCGATGATTGGGGTATTGTATACGACCCCTTTCAATCAAGATAAAAAACTGCTCACCTTCTCCGATTCCGTCCAAGATGCCGCCCATCGTGCGGGTTTCTATGGGGCGCGTACCTATCGGACGACTCTCCGCACCGCGATCGCCCACACGATTAGAAATTCCCCCACGCCCCCCACTTTAAAGACTCTAGTAGATGATTTCCCCAACTATTGGCAGTCAAAATTTACCACCACTGCCGATTATATTGCCACCTTTTTACCCGCCGATTTAGTCTGGCTGCGAGAATGGGATGACTATATCAAGGGGGATAAACTCGAACTAGATCGATCGACGAACCTCCCCAAATTACTCGCAGAACGTCTGACTTGGGAAATCGTCCAACAATTCGGACATCGATCGGCTGTCGGCCCCTCCCTGGAGCGCAGTGCTAGTTGTAGCGTTTCTTTCGACCCCGCCACGATCGATCGAGGAGTAGCCGCACTGCACCTGCGCTTGACCAATGAAATTGAAATATTGAGATCGGTCGATCTCGATCGTATCCGCCAATTTATCTTCGGTATTCTCCACCATCTCCGCCAACGCGGGGGGATTTTGCAACCCGCCACCGAAAATTACATCACCTCTGGGGGGAATACCTTCCTCTGGAAGAAGTATACCTATATGCCGCCGATCGGCCCTCGAATTCCGGCACCGATTTTTTATGTCAATGCGACCGCTAAAGCCGAGCGGTTCGAGCAGGTAATGAAACCTGGGAAGCAGTTTAGCTGGTGCGAAGACTGGACGGAGCGGATATTTAGAGATACCGCCCTAGTTTTAAAAGAAGTCTCGATCGATATCTTACATACCACCCTCACCATCCTGAGTGAAGTTGGCTTACTCCAAGAGAAAAATCTCCACGAGGGCGGTAAAGCTTGGGGAATTCCGCTGACGGGTTTACACTTACATACTGATGGACGGGTATTGGTATGCGATCGCTGTCGGCACCAACTTACCACCAGTAGTGTGGAGTTGGACTCTCTCCAACAAATGACCTGCATGACCAAAGGCTGTGACGGTCGCTATCAGATCGATCCCAATAATGGACTGGCATATTACCGCCAACTCTATCACAGCGGCGAAGTCCTGCGGATTGTCGCCGCCGACCATACCGGACTCTTGGCTAGAGATAACCGCGAGTTATTAGAAGAACGGTTTATCAATGGTCAACGTCGGTGCGATCCCAACTTACTATCGGCGACTTCCACGCTCGAAATGGGGATTAATATCGGCGATTTATCCACCGTGTTACTTTGCTCCGTCCCGCCTAGTACCGCCAACTTCCAACAGCGGATCGGGCGGGCGGGACGACGGGATGGGAATGCTTTAGTCAGTACCATTGCCAATGTGCGCCCCCACGATCTCTATTTTTATGCCGAACCGGAGGAAATGATCGCCGGATCTGTCACCCCAGCAGGCTGTTATCTAGATGCTTCAGCCATTTTAGAACGCCAACTGACAGCTTTTTGTCTCGATCGCTGGGTCGCTACCGGAATTACCGTCGGGGACTTTCCCAAAGCTCTCCGCGATGCCTTGAGCAATCTCGAAAAAGCCAATACCCAACGATTTCCCTACAACTGGCTGGAATACATTCACACCCGCCAAGCCCAACTAGTCGCCGATTTTGAGGGACTATTTGATACCGAATTGGCCGAAAATAGCCGCCTTCATCTGCGGCAATTTATGGAGCAAGGCGAACAAGATCGCGGCGGTTTGCGCTGGCGGATACTCGATCGCTTGCAAAGTATTCAAAACGAACGCAAGCGATTGGTGAATCAAGCAAAAGCTATTACCGCTAGAATCAAAGCATTCAAAGAATTGCCAGATGCCCTCCAACAGCAAGATCCAGACAAACTCCGCGAGCTGGAAATTGAAAAAGCTAGCTTCCGCCAACTAATTAAGGAGATCGATAACAAACAGATCTTAAACTTTCTCACCGACGAAGGGTTACTACCAAACTATGCCTTTCCCGAAGCTGGAGTCACCCTCAGATCGATTATTTGGCGCAAGACGAACTCAGAGCAAGATCCCAGTGGCAAACGATATGAAACCTCCACCCTCACTTACGAACGCCCTGGCGCGTTAGCCATTCGGGAATTAGTCCCCAATAGCACTTTTTATGCCGAGGGGCGGCAAGTCCGCATCGACCAAATTGACTTACAGCTTTCAGGGATCGAAGAGTGGCGGATGTGTCGTAATTGCAGTTGTGCCTTACAGCGAACCCGTCCCGAATTTCAGGCTAAATCCTGCCCCCGCTGTAGCGACGGGATGTGGTCGGATAGCGGACGCTTGCGATCGATGCTCCGATTGCGCCAAGTTGTCGCGACTACAGCCGATCGAGATAGTCGGTTTGGCGATGATAGTGAAGAGCGCAACGCCGCTTTCTTTCAGCGTTCCCTCCTGGTAGATTCAGAACCAGAGTACCGCGAACAGACTTATTTAGTCGCAGATCCAGAATTTCCCTTTGGTTTCGAGTACATCTCCCGCTGTAACTTTAGGGAAATCAACCTCGGCGAACCCAGTCCCATTGGGGAAAAAGTCACTTTAGGCGGACGGAACTTTAACACCAGAGGATTTAAAATCTGTACGGGTTGTGGCAAGGTACTCAAGCGCAATCCTACCAACCAGAGCCAGGAACATAGTATTGCTTGTAAATATCGCGATAAACCCGATCTGGCAAAAATTCAAGATGTACTCTATCTCTATCGGGAGTTTGAATCGGAAGCAATCCGCTTTCTCTTACCCGATGAAACTTTTTGGACGACCAAAGGACAAAGCTCGTTTATTGCCGCGCTCCAACTGGGCTTAAAACTCAAGTTTGGTGGTCAGATCGACCATCTCAAAGTCACGATCTCCGAGGAACCCCAAACCAACTCCAACCAGCGCAAATCCTTCCTCTACCTCTATGACAGCGTACCTGGTGGGACTGGCTACCTCAAACAACTACTGCGAGATCCCCAAAAACTTCGCGATGTCTTCCAACAAGCCTTGGCACACATCCGCATTTGTCCCTGCGAAGATGGCTGCTATCGCTGTCTGTTCGCTTACCGTAACAGCTTCGATTTAGATGAAACCAGTCGCCAAACAGCGATCGCCGAATTAGCCGCCATCCTCAAACACTGGCCGCAACTGACGGAAAACTCCCAAGGTTTATCGGCAATTCGAGTAAATAGCAATTTTGAAAGCGAATTAGAACGCCGTTTTATCGAAGCAATTCGTCGCTATCGCGGCATAGATCGCCAACAAGAACCACCCTTACTCAAACAAGACATCATCAACGGCAAAGCAGGTTACTATCTCAAGCTCGGCGAAGCAGCTTGGATAATCGAACTGCAAGTCTCGTTAGGTAAGAACGAAGGGGTAAATTATCCATCTCGCACTGATTTTATCTTCCGCCCTGCATCTAGTCGTTCGGGGAGTAAACCGATCGCGATTTTTACCGACGGCTGGGAATATCATCGCGATCGATTAGAGAAAGATATTCAACAAAGATTGGCGATCGTCCGCACCAATAACTACTGGTGTTGGTCGATTACTTGGGATGATGTCGAAGCTCAGATCGATCGAGATTATGTAAGAAAAGGTGAGAGCAGGGATGGTTTAAATTGCGCCCTCAATCCTGGTTTTAAAGCTAATGCAGAAGCTGTTTATCAGCAGTATCAATGTCTAGATTTACGTTCGCTAGAATCACTGAGTAGCTTTGATTGGCTGATGGCTTACCTCGCCCATCCCGCAGCATCACAGTGGGGGCAATGGGCATTAATGCGGACGGCAGCACAAGCAAATCGCCAGCAAGATTTACCACATTGGCAACAACAGATCGCCGACTATCTAGGCAGTCAAGCGATCGAGAATTGGTCTAGCGAATCCAAATATATCGCCAATGCGATCGAGGTTTCGACTCTATTAAAAGTTTGGATTGGTGTCGATATTCAGCGTCATCGCCAACTCGATCTATCAGCCAGTTTAGTTACCCTATTTTTGGCAGACCAAAACTTCGATCCAGATGGTGAAATAGTCCGAACTAACTGGGTAGAAATGTTGAGATTAGCCAACCTATACCAATTTCTCCCCCATTTCTACTGGCTGACTGCCACGATGCACCAAGCGGGGATCGTGCCACCGCTAGTAGTCGATTTTACCGCGTCAGATTTACCCCCAGAAACTTCAACTTGGGCAGAAATTAAGAGCTTAATGATAGCCGATGAATTAATCGACGCGATCGATCGAATGCAAGCCGAACGATGGTTATTACCTGAAGCTGGCTACGAACTCCTGGGCGAAAAGCAACTAGTCATCGGCATGGCAGAATTAGCTTGGCTCGATGCCAAAATCGCGATCGTCCTCACCGCAGAAGATCGACAGGCTTTCGAGAGATCGGGTTGGCTTGCCTATGAAACCAACGATTTCAATCCCGAACTATTAACAGATATTTACAGCAAACTATCTCAGTAAAGGTAACAGATGACGATCCTAGAAAATCAACTCCGATTAGCAATTTCAGACGAATTTTTTGATGCTTATAGTCGTCTACCCAAGAAAGCTCAGGGTAAAATGTCAGAGGTTATCAATCGATTTAAACAAGCTCCGGCTCGATCGGGATTGAACTATGAAACGATCCACAATAGTCGCGACAAACGAATGCGCTCGATCCGCATCGATGAAGCCCATCGCGCAATTATTCTCAAACCAGATACGGGCAATACTTACATTCTCCTCTGGGCGGATAAACACGATGAAGCTTACCAGTGGGCAACTCGCAAGCGATGTATCATCAATGAAGTCTCTGGTGCCCTCCAGATCGTGGATGTCGAAGCAGTAGAGGCGGCAACCGATCGACTTCAGGAAAAATACGTCGCCCAAACTACAGGTAGATTCGACAATCTCAAAGATCGAGATTTGATGCGACTAGGGGTGCCAAGTATTCTCTTACCAGCACTGCATCGAGTAATCACCGATGCAGATGTAGACCAAATCTTACCTCACTTACCGACAGAAGCCAGTGATGCCCTAATTATGTTAGCAGCGGGCTACCCGATTGGCAAAGTATTTGACCAACTAGAAAAAACCAAAGAACAGCCCCCCATCGATCCCGAAGACTTAGAAGCCGCGCTCGATCGTGTCGATAGCCGCAGTCGGTTTATTGTCATTACCGACGATGCCGAACTTGAAGAGATGCTGGCAGCTCCACTAGACAAATGGCGAGTATTCCTCCATCCCTCCCAACGAAACCTCGTCGAAAGAGATGCCAGTGGCTCCGTGCGCGTCCTGGGTGGGGCGGGTACGGGCAAAACCGTAGTTGCCATCCATCGAGCTAAATGGCTGGCTCAACACCGTTTTAATCGTCCGAACGATCGGATTTTACTCACTACATTTACCAAAAACTTAGCCGTCGATATCGAAGCCAACCTCCGCTCGATCTGCTCGAAAGAGATTATGCAGCGAATTCGCGTCATCAATATCCATGCGTGGGTAGAAGAATTTCTCAAGCAAGAAGGTGTCGAAACCACAGTTATCTACGATGAAACCGCTACAGCACAAATCTGGGAGGAAGCCTATCAAATCGCACCTACGGAGCTAGGACTACCCCTGAGTTTCTACCAAGAAGAGTGGCGAGATGTTGTCGTAGCCCAAGGATGTCAAGTTGCCAAAGATTATCTAGTCGCCAAGCGCAATGGCAGAGGCACGAGATTGAGTCGTCAACAACGACAGGCAATTTGGGTTGTCTTTGAAGAATATCGTAATTTATTAAAAGAACGAGGCAAACGCGAACCAGAGGATGCGATGCACGATGCCAGACAAATTTTGGCAACTAAAGGCGCAGAAGCTCTACCTTATCAAGCAATAATTGTCGATGAAGCTCAAGATTTAAGCGATGCGGCATTCTCGCTGTTGCGATCGATTGTCGGCGAAAGTAAGCCCAACGACTTATTCATTGTCGGCGATGCCCATCAACGAATTTACGGCAAAGTTGCCACACTCAGTCGTTGCGGTATCGATATTCGGGGTAGATCGAAAAAACTTCGCCTCAACTATCGCACTACTGATGAAATCAGAGCTTGGGCGATCTCGATCTTAACAGGCGTAACTGCCGACGATCTAGATGGCGGGTTGGACTCTACCAAAGATTATCGCTCTTTAATGTATGGAGAAGTCCCGATCGTTCGAGGTTTCAATCGATTGGAAGAGGAAATTATTTATCTTCAAGAACTTTTAGGTAAGATCGAGGCACAACAAGAGCTATCATCTATTTGTCTGGCAGTCAGAACGAATAAATTATTAGATACCTACGAACAAGCCCTCAAAAACTTAAATATTCGCACTAAACGCATTCACAGACATCAAGCCGATAACCCAGCAGAAGCAGGATTGAGGTTAGCAACAATGCACCGAATTAAGGGCTTGCAGTTCGACTATACAATTTTACCTGGACTCAACGAGCGGACGATGCCGCTTCAGAACTTAATCGATCGAGCTTCCGAACCATCTGCGAAAGAAAAGCTACTTGCTGGCGAACGTTGCCTACTACACGTCGCCGCGACTAGAGCGAAAAAACAAGTTTTTGTCAGCTACTTCGGCAATCCCAGTAATTTTTTAGACCTGACAAGCCACCATTAAAAAGTGAGTAAATTAGTAACGCCAGCCGCACCCATAGCATTTTTCCGATTTATTTAGTTCCATGTAATTACATGGAACCAGACACAAAGCCTGAAACTCATACTAATAGCTAACTTACCCCCTTCTGTAATCCAATAGCTCGGAACCGATCGACATCGACCGAATAAGCTCAAATTGTTTCTCCATCTAAGTTATAGACATTAACCAGAGTTCCATGTAATTACATGGAACCGCGCAAATAAGCTAGAATCGTCTCTATTTCTACATTTCCAGCGATTAAGACCTTGACTTGCTCTACCTGCGCTGGCTTCACCGAAGCAATCTGAGTTCGATATTTGCCATCATCTCCTCTGTCCTTCCAAGTCAGTTGCCAGAACCAATGAGAAATATTGTCTGAGTCACGACTTCCCTCAACTAGAGGATATTCAACTGTCTTGCCATTTTTCAATCGCTTTTTCTTGGTGCGTTGATAGAGAGTACCACTCCTACCAGGTACGCGATTTCCACGTAATTTCATCTATAATAGTCATTGAAAATATTTTTTTGACGTGATGGCTAATTTAGTCATCACTCTTTTATATTATAAAATTATTTACTAGGTAATTGTAGGTTCTTTTAATTCAAATCTCGATTTTTGACTTAAATTAAAACAAGTAGAGAGCGATAAATAGTATCATTTATCGATGTTATGATAACTAGATTCAAGTCTAAAGAAACTGAGTCAATCTTTCGGGGTAGGGTATTTCTAAAATATCCACGCAGCATCCAAGTTGATGCGCTCTCGATCGCTGAGAATTATCGATGCGGCAACCTCGATGGGCGATCTACAAATCCTGACTGCCTGACACAAATGCCTCAAAAGCAGACAGAGAGTAAAAAAGAGTAGAAAAACATGATTCGCTTTAAGTTACGAACGCTCTAGCTGGAATTCGCATGAATGCTTCTACACCTGGAGTATCTTCAACTACTCGGATTTTTTCGTCAATACAGTCGAGCAAAAGACTGGAGACATTTGTTTTCTAGAGATCCACAGCCTTGCTTTGCTTCCAAAAAGGCTCAACTAGATTTCTACGATTCAATCTGGTTCGAGCGAATCGTTACTATCACTTGTAAAACCTGACTATTTCCCCTCAATTAAAGATGTGTCACGCAGTCAGGCCAAATCCATAATGGCGGTTCTATTTCTCACGATCGCGGGGTTGGGAAAATTCGGGCTGATTTTATCGAAGATAGTCAATCTCCTGCTAGTATCGAATTAGTCCAAAAATTCAAACAAACTGCCAATCCCCAGAATATTTTCGGGATTAGTAACAATAGTTGTTCTTCTACTGCATCCACAATTGTAGACTTTTCCCATGAGTGATTTTCAAGATCGAGTAGTTTTAATTACTGGTGCTTCCGCTGGTATCGGTGCGGCTCTAGCGCGAGAATTTGGACGCAAAGGAGCGAAATTGATTCTCTTAGCGCGGAGAATCGATCGATTGAAAGAACTAGCCACAGAAATCGATCCTACTAGCGATCGGGTTCTAACATTTGCCTGTGATGTCACTAAAGAAGAAGATTTAGAAACTGCGGTGAATTTTGCCCGCCAACACTTTGGTAAAATTGATATGACGATCGCTAATGCTGGTTGGTCGTTAAAGGGCGATCTTCAAGAGTTAAAGGTGAGTGACTACGAACGATTGTGGAATACTAATGTTTTTGGTGTTTTACGCACTATTTATGCGACTTTAGACGCTCTCAAACAGAGTCGAGGTAAGTTAGCAATCGTAGGTAGTGTCAAGAGTTATATCGCCTTAGCTGGGGATTCTCCCTACAGTATGAGTAAGTTTGCACTGCGCGCTTTATGTGAGTCCCTATCTCAAGAATTAGCCGCTGATGGCGTGTCCGTTATCCATATTTGTCCGGGCTATGTTGCCACTGAAATTCGTCAGATCGATAATCGGGGAATTTGGGATGAAGATTCACTAGATCCGATTTCACCTAGATTAATGATGAGTGCTGATGAGGCAGCTAAACAGATTATCCAGGCGATCGATCGCGGACAAAAAGAACTAGTTATGAGCAACTATGGCAAATTAGTTGTTTGGTTAAAATGCTACACTCCTTGGTTAATTTCCTGGCTGATATCAATTTTCAAAATTAAGGTTAAGTCATAATCAAGCTACATTTTCGAGGATGGCAATTGATAATCCAAATGCAATGAGGCGAACGATAAAAATTATGGGCACAAGGGGAAACATTACTACCGTCATGGAATAACATATAACTTGATAAATAGGCTGAACGATCGGCAGATGTACCGAGGTTAAGAAAAGATACGAGAGTAATGCACCCATTAACAGCCAACAAGTCGAGCAAACGTACAAAAAGGCAGATTCAATTTTCTGATGCAACATAATTGTAAATAGAATATTTAAACCGTGAAGCAGGTAGTTACTCGATTCTCAAGGGAGTGACAATGCTAGCAAAGCTCGTCAATTCCACCGGATCGTTCTAATCTAGATTTAGCCGAATCCCCAATTTCAAGGCGGGATTATTCACCCACCTGTCGCCAATATGAGTATAAATTGCCGTAGTTTTGGGATCGGCGTGACCCAATAGCTCCTGAACTTGCCGCAATGATACTCCATTCTGAATCGCTAGCGTCCCCGCTGTATGCCGCAATGAGTGCGCCGATAAAGTCCGTCCCTCCCCATGTTTGAGATTGAGGGCGGTAAGATAACTATCGACAATAAATCTAATCCCTCTTCTAGACAAGCGACGATCCTCGCGGTCTGGGTCGATCTGATGGCGCGGATGATGGACGTTAATAAATAGCGGCGTAGCAGCAGCCGTACTAAATTTAGCCTGTCTTCTGGCGAGTAAATAACGATCGAGTACATCCACCAAATCGGGAATCAGCGGCACCACCCGTTGTTGTCGCTTACTGGTGACTCTAATCCCTACCCCCGTCGGATCGCGGCGAATATCCCCCACATTAGCCCGATGCGCTTCCATCGACCTGACCCCTTCGAGCGTCATCAATCCCAATAAGAAACGGTCGCGCAGGATTTTCAAGGGAGTAGATTTCGCCAGTGGAGCCTGGAGGAATGTCTCTGCTTCACTAGCAGTTAAATAAGTAATCGAGTCAGCCGGATCGCCCCGTTGTTTGGGTGCTTTCACGCCCCAGACGGGGTTATGCGAAAGGAGACCATATTCCATCGCCGCATCGTACATCCGGCTCACAGCGACTAATTTGAGGGCAATGGTGGCAGGTTTATATTGCTGTTGGACTAAGGTGTGACGGTAGATTTTAATCATATCCCGCGTCACATCCAGGGGTTGGAGTTGATTGACCTCACACCAGAGCAAGTACTGTTTGGCTTCGCACCAATAAGTGCGGATAGTTTCGGCACTAGCACCACCGGATGCCACATCAAATTGGAGGAAGCTGGTAAATACAGTAATTAAGGGATTGGCATCAAGGACAAAAGTGGTGGTGCTGGTGGTAGTGCTAGTGGGTCGATCCATTGAATTATCACAAGAGGCACTTAGTGGTTGGGAATAATTAATTAGGCATCGGGGGTGGGTTGAATCTGGAAATAAATAGTTAATAAATTATCGATTATTTCGATTTCTATTTTAATATACCGCTAAACCTTATTAGCGGTATATGCTTTTCCTGTAGTTTATACCAGGCAATGATTAGAGCCGATTCCTAAATTTTGAGGTTTTCGATCGAAAAGCCAACAGATCCACTCCGATTTAAGGAGGTAGAAAAGTCAGATAATATTCACAGAGCGGGGTAAATCTAAACTAGATCGGCCAAAGTATTAGTAGCAATCGCCTGATATTTATGGCGATTATCGTCGTAGCGATTGAGTGTATTGAGGTTGGCGTGACGACTCAAGCTTTGTGCCGCACGAATATTACCGTCACTAGCGTCCAGGTAAGCGGTGATGGCAGTGTGTCTGATCCGATGGGGAGAAACTATCTTATCGATTCCGGCTGATTCACTAAACTTCCGAACTAGGCGATAAATAGTACTGCCGTCGAGTCGATGTCCCTTACTGCGTCTATCCAGACTGATAAACAGAGGATCTGACGATCGATATTTGTCTCTAGCTGCTAACCATTGTGAGATCGCGATTGTCGTTGCTGGAGATAGATCGACCTGGCTTTTTTGAATCTTGCCTTTGCCTAAAATCGCTAGTCGCCCCGATTTGTCGAAATCACACACATCCAAACTACAGATTTCATTCCGACGCAACGCATTGTCCCAAAGTAATCTTAGAATTGCATAATCCCTAATCCCTTTGACGGTGCTACGATCTGGAATAAGTAGCATCTCCTTGAACCCAGCTACTTCAATCCCTGTAGTGTCACCATAACTCTCGACTTTTAGGCAGGTGGCATCAGCTAGATTGAAGTTACACCGCTCTACGGTACGTGCATAATCGACAAAAGATTTTAGTGCTGAGAGCCTCACGTTAATCGTGCTGGGGGCTAGCTTGGCTTCAATCAGTAACTGTCGGTACTGTAAGACTTGATAGACAGCTTCGGGCTGTTGTAGGGAGAGAAACTGAGTTAGAAGCTTTTCTGATACTTCGTTATTATAGGTACGGCTGCAAAAATCGGCGATTGCTTTGCTGTAGTTTCTCCGAGTATTGGCAGAGATTTTCAGGCGCAGGAAGTCCGCCAGAAGATCGGCAGAAGAACGGGTGACTTCAGGTGAGTTGGTTACTGGAATAGGTTTGGATACTCGCGATCGCATAGAGAAACTTTACTTACTAATCGAACACTGCATCACCGTGAAACACCTATTTTAGCCCAAATTAAGAACACGACAAATTTGTTTTCCGTGTTCTTAATCTCCGCTCGATGCTCTGTTAGGTCGCACAGTGTCACGATCGAAATTAAGAGCGCGATAATGAATTTTGTCTGACCCACGGAACTTAAAATAATGATTCTCCACAGGAGAGGCAAAGCAGGGAACGAACTAGCGGAATGTGGGATCGAACAGTTCTGCCATGCGTTGAGCTTCAGTCATTCACAGCATTTCTATTTTGTGTGTTGACCCCTACTAGCATCTAGCCAAAGACTGAGCTAGGATAAATATCCGCGATCGTTAACAAAACAGTACTTAGTTCGGCTACAAATTAATAATTTCCACCGTTCTATCGATAGAGCGGTGTCCGATCGGCAGTAGCAGCAACGGGGCCTTATCCATACTCCTTGGAGATCTAAACCGCTACATGACATTATCGATCGATCGTCATCCAGCCACCGCGCTGTCCCCGAATCTCAAACTCAAACATATCGTCCAATCTTTACCAAAATCAGTTTTTGCTAAAGACACTACTCAAGCTTGGCTGATGGTCGTTAAAACTATCGTCGCAGTGACGCTAGGGATAGCAGCAATAGCTTTCGCTCCTTGGTATCTTTTACCTCTAGCGTGGGTATTTACAGGTACGGCAATGACTGGTTGCTTTGTCATCGGTCATGACTGTGCCCACCGTTCCTTCTCAACTAGTCGGAAAGTCAACGATCTCGTCGGTCATCTGTTCATGTTGACCCTAATTTATCCCTTCCACGGTTGGCGATACGGGCACAATCATCACCACAAGCACACCAACAAAATGGATGTGGATAATGCGTGGCAGCCGTGGCGACCTGAAGACTACAAGGCAGCCCCAACTTGGCTGCAAGTATTCTATCAAGCGATGCGCGGTCGGTTATGGTGGTTGGCATCACTGCCCCATTGGGCACTAGTTCACTTTGACTGGCGTAAGTTTCCAGCAGGCAAAACCAGATCTGATGTCAAATTCTCAGCTTTGGTGGTAATTATCGGTGCCGCAGTTATGTTTCCAGTCATGATTGGGACAATAGGCATCTGGGGCTTCGTCAAGTTTTGGTTGCTGCCGTGGTTGGTATATCACTTCTGGATGAGTACTTTTACAATCGTCCATCATACCGCCGCAGATATTCCGTTTACACCTGAAGGTGAATGGAACGAAGCGATCGCGCAGCTATCTGGTACTGTGCATTGTGACTACCCGCGTTGGGTGGAATTCCTCTGTCACGATATCAACGTTCACGTTCCCCATCATATTTCGACAGCGATTCCTTCTTACCGACTGCGGCAAGCTCACGAGATTATCAAAGCTAATTGGGGTGAATATATCAAAGAACGTAAGTTCACCTGGGAAATGATGAAAGATATTACCGATAAATGCCATCTCTATGAAGAGAATGAATTTTATCAGACCTTTCGTGAGTTTGACGCTAATAATTAGGCTTTAGCTAAACTAAAAACAACTATTAGGGTGGGCATTTGCCCACCTTATTTATTATTCACGATCGATTTAATCAAAGTCGAGCTTAGGTATATCCATATTTCTTGATGAACCAAGTTTTGACAAATTGAGTTAGCACACAATAGCAAGTGAGGATGCCAGCTAACCAGAGAAAATAAACGGCTGGTAAAGGTACAAAACCCAAACTAGATGCAAGTGGTGAAAATGGTAGATACATGCCAATACACATCACAGTAGCGGTAATTAGCAGCATCGGTAAAGAAGCCCGACTTTGGAAAAAAGGCAC
This sequence comes from Chamaesiphon sp., assembly GCF_041737865.1. Classification (NCBI taxonomy): domain Bacteria; kingdom Bacillati; phylum Cyanobacteriota; class Cyanophyceae; order Gomontiellales; family Chamaesiphonaceae; genus Chamaesiphon; species Chamaesiphon sp. The sequence goes on along the minus strand of NZ_JBGSQZ010000104.1, from coordinate 631 downwards.
CTTAGCTGTCCGAATAACGTGGACGATGAGAGTTTGAGTCATCAGGCTTTCGACAAACCAGCCTGTTTGGAATAAGGCTTGATGTTCTACAGAATTCGCTCCAAATACCAGCCACATGATGGCGTAAGTAGCATAGTCAAAAATAGAGCTAATCGGGCCGATGAAAATCATAAATCGTCGAATGTTTTCAATCTTCCACTTAGGTGGCTTGACTAGATCTTCTTTGTCCACATTATCGAAAGGGATACCTGTTTGCGAAAAATCATAGAGGAGATTGTTGATGAGAATCTGAACTGGTTGCATCGGTAAAAATGGCAGAATCGCACTCGCACCCAAAACGCTAAACATATTCCCAAAATTAGAACTAGTGCCCATTCTGATATATTTAACTATATTTGAAAAAGTCTGCCGACCGATCGTGACTCCAGATTCTAGGACTAATAAGTTTTTTTCAAGTAAAATAATATCTGCTGATTCTTTGGCAACATCGGCGGCTGTATCGACTGAAATGCCGACATCTGCTTCTCTCAAAGCTGCGGCATCATTGATGCCATCGCCCATATATCCGACAATGTTGCCTGACTTTCTTAATACCTGAATAATCTTGGCTTTTTGAGTGGGCGAGAATTTA
>NZ_JBGSQZ010000018.1:0-3367 GCF_041737865.1 Chamaesiphon sp. | reverse complement strand
TCTCCTACTAAAAATCAAAGAAGCAGGACTTGGAGACACATCGGCGATCGGGGCTTACATTTTCTACAATTTAATCTATGCTATTTCCTCTTATCCTCTAGGATCTTTAGCAGATAGAATTGGCATGAAAAAGATCTTAGTTTCAGGATTAATTCTATTTGCAATAGTTTATGTAGGCATGGCTTACGCCAACAGTAATTCAGCCTTCCTAGTTTTATTCGCTATTTATGGAGTATATGCAGCAGCTACAGAGGGGATTGCCAAAGCATGGATTACGAATATTTGCCACCCAGATGATACCGCAACAGCGATCGGTACTTTTACTGCATTTCAAAGTATTGCAACACTACTCGCGAGTTCTTTCGCTGGACTAATCTGGTTTTATGCTGGTGCATCCACAACATTTTTATTAAGTGGAATTATTGCGCTAGTTGTAGCAATCTATATTTCAAGATTCAGAAACTAGTGATCGATCGCATTAGGTAGAGATTGAAAAAGTCCGATCGCATCATACTGCACGTTTATTCTATTTATTGAGGTCATTGCGATGGTTCATCCTCACCAGCACAGTCATTCTCCTAAAACATATAATCGAGCCTTTTTAATCGGTACGAGCTTGAATATTGGCTTTGTATTAGTTGAGGCTTGGTTTGGGACAATTTCCCATTCATTAGCATTAATAGCAGATGCTGGACACAATCTCAGCGATGTTTTGGGATTGTTGTTGGCATGGGCAGCAAGTTATCTTGTCCAGCGTCCCCCCGATCGCAAGTATACTTATGGACTGCGCCGTTCCTCAATTTTGGCAGCCTTACTAAATGCGATTCTGTTACTGTTAGCAATGGGGGGAATTGCTTGGGAAGCAATTCGTCGGTTGTCAGATCCCAGTCCTGTTGCTGGTGGTACGGTGATTTGGGTTGCGGGAATCGGGGTAGTCATCAATACTATTACTGCTCTGTTATTTATGTCAGGACAAGAACGCGATCTAAATATTCGTGGTGCATTTCTGCATATGGCGGCTGATGCACTGGTGTCAGTCGGAGTGGTGTTTGCTGGCATCGCGATTTTGCAAACAGGGTGGTTATGGTTAGATCCAGTTATTAGCTTAATTGTGGTTGTGGTAATTGTCTTTGGGACTTGGAACTTATTTAGAGAGGCTCTGGAGCTAATCTTAGATGGAGTCCCCAAACAGATAGAGCCAATCGCAGTGCGGACTTTCTTGGACGAGTTACCAGGGGTGTCACGAGTTCACGATTTGCATATCTGGGCGATGAGCACGACTGAAACCGCTCTCACAGCGCATTTAGTGATGCCGGAAGGATGTGTAAGCGATCGATTTCTCACCGATACCTCAGCATCTCTCCAAACTTATTTTGGGATCGACCACTCAACACTACAAATCGAAACAGGTCATCCCGATTATCCCTGTCATTTAGAATCAGAGAGTCATGTTTAGGTAATATCAAATGATCTCTTACCAAAAATTACCTCAATGGCTCAAAGTTAGCTTGACGTTCCCGTTGATTTTTCTAAACGGGGGGCTAATTTTGCTACTTTATCATTCCTTACAACCGATTTCGAGCATCGTCATTGCCGCTTGTTTGGTGACGTTTTTGTTAGAATATCCGATTGTATTCTTAGAACGGCGCGGACTACCAAGAGCTTTGTCAATTGGGCTAGTACTGGTTATTGCAGTTGCATTAGTGGGTGCGGTTAGTTTTGGGCTATTACCGATCGTCTTTCGACAGTTGGAAGAATTTGTCAACCGTCTACCAGCTTGGCTGACAGCAGCACAGCCCATAGTTCCCCAGCCATACTAATAGTGCTTGGAGATTAATGTTCAAGTCCTGTCCTGGCACTATTCCCTCTGGCAGTGAACCTCTAACTACGCCGCCACATTCAAGGCACTTACACGACTGTGTTTGATACTCTACGACTTCAATCGGCTTGGCGACTAGACAAGCTACTTGTTGTGTTTGAAAACTAATTGCTTCACTTAACTCTCTACTTCCACACCACTGACATATTTCAGGAAAGCTGATTTCGTATCGGTCTACTCGTCCAAATCCTTTTCGGGTTTTCCCTTGATGTCTTGGTTGCCCGCCTGGTTTCTTTTTCGGCTCTTCTTCTATTTGGTCTTTAGCTTTTTCGGACTTCTGAATTAGATCCAGAGATGGTGGTTGCGACGACGTTTGACTATTCGTCCGACTTTTCCCTGTCGCAATCGCTAATTTCTCTTGCAATTCTTGGATGATTTTTTGCAGTCCCAGCACCAATTCGACTAGTTCAGCTTGGCTCAACTGTTCGATTTCGGCTTTTTCCTGGCGTAGCGGGTCACCCGCCACGCGCTGTATCTTAGCTGTGGGCTTTTTCATTCGTCTACTTTAGCAGATTTTCACCCCTCTACCATTTTCAACCCGAATCCTTACGTTGTTTTATCTACCCCTTATGACTGAGATTGTATTGAAAAACTAACATTAAAATCCGTCGATATGTATACAGACAGATTAGATGATTTTGATTATGTATGGCAATTAAAATCCATAAAATAACGAATTAAATATTAAGATAAATGCTTTTAATAGCAATCAATTGAGAATACTTTCCTCACGAAATCCTCACAATATTAGCTTAGGATGAAAGCTAATGAGTTCGCATGTATGAATTTATTAAATAGTTGTTTTGATTGCCATCTGAACAATCGGAGTAGTTGACGGCAAAAGCTTCGATGCCAGATGACAACATCGTACTTAAAGAATTCTGCTGGTGCTGAGTTTGAGTCTCTGGCAGCCGCTGATTTGATCCGCTAGGTAAATAAAAGGAGAACACGATGTACTACAGCAGCGGCAACTACGAAGCCTTCGCCCGCCCACGTAAACCCAAGGGCGTGGAGAACAAGACTGCCTGGTTTGTCGGCTCGGGTCTGGCAGGACTGGCGGGTGCGGCCTTCCTGATCCGCGACGGTCAGATGCCGGGCAATCAAATCACCATCTTGGAGCAGCAGCCATTGCCTGGTGGTGCTCTGGACGGCATCAAGGATCCGCAAAAAGGCTTCGTGATCCGCGGCGGTCGCGAGATGGAAACTCACTTCGAGTGCCTGTGGGATCTATTTCGCTCGATTCCGTCGCTGGAAATCGACGGTGCTAGCGTACTCGACGAGTTCTATTGGCTTGATAAGGACGATCCGAACTCCTCTTTGCAGCGCGCCACTGTGAATCGCGGCGATGACGCGCATACCGACGGCCTGTTCACGCTCAGCGAGCAGGCGCAGAAGGAGATCGTCAAGTTCTTCATGTCCACCCGCGAAGAGATGGAGAACAAGCGCATCACCGAGGTGTTCGGGGAGGAGTTCCTCAGTAGCAATTTC
>NZ_JBGSQZ010000017.1:0-14928 GCF_041737865.1 Chamaesiphon sp. | reverse complement strand
TAGGGGTTTTTTGTATTAATCCCCGAAAAGGGGGAATCAGCATATTTATAACTGAATGCTACTATTTTGCCCCTCTGGGATTTTCTTCTCTGAATTAGTCCATAACCGACAAGGGCTAAAGGTTTGAGAGAGTATCATTACTCTTCAGACGATCGGAGAATGGCATTTTGAGACATGGAAAGAGACATAATATAGATACGTCTCCAAAAGTGCAGTTTCTGAGACATACTTTTGTTTGCTGGTATGGACTTCAAGCGTGTGGTGCTAAACCTAATTTTCCAGAATCCCCCTCTTCGAGGGTTAATACCGAGAACCCCCAGTAGGGTTACTCCGATCTGCGGCATAGAGATAGAACTGAATTAGCTTAGACCTCAAATACTCTGCCATTACAAACGCTAACCAGGACTTACCTACCCCACCCTTCTCACCATCAATCAAATGTATCCGCATATTGCTACCTCTTTATTTAAACTGTTCTGCTCCAGGTTTAGGAGGTGATTTATAGGATTTATCGGGATTAGTCGCAGGTTTAGTAACTTCAGGCTTAGGGGTCGCTTGAGGTTTAGAAGTCACCTTGGTTTTAGAGTCATCCGCACTCTGTATGGGATTTAAAGCAGGTACAGCAGTCAATCCAGGTAAACGAGGTTTTCGAGATTGTTTAGGATGAGACTTGTCGAAATCTCTCAGATACTGCTTGAGTCTCGAACTAGTAAGGATAATCTCTTTTTGAGCGAGTAAGCTACAAATCTCATCGAGGTTATAGCCCTTTTTCACCAAGCCATTAATTGCTGGGAGGATGCGTTCGATTGCTTCTTTGAGCGGGTAGTCAGATGGTTGTTTAGCAGGTAACTCACTAAAGGCAGCGATTGTCTCATCAATCGCTGCTTTGGGAATCATGATAGTTTTGGGCATAAGAGCTTGAGTCTAAAGGATAGATTTAGTATAACGAAATCGGTTGCGTGTCCTCATCAGCTTTATGTCCTAGTTAGCTTACCCATCTCATCGATTTAAACTATCAATCATTAATCTATCCATTTACCGCATCTAATTCCTTTCAGCTATCTAACCTACTTAACCTCTTCAATCTATCCAGTCAATTTATTGCTAGTAGGTAGCCAGGATGCAAGTACTAACTTGGAACCGATTAGTAGGGTAGCGACCATACCAGGATTAGTGGGTATCATGGATGAGAGTGGTCGGTGAAGGTTAATAGTGTACTCAGTACACTTTTATTTGCCCTTCGGGACGCTATCGCTCAAATAAAAATTCCCTTCGTCCTGCGGAGCTATCCCCCTAGCTCCGATTAGAGCCTTCCCTATGCCCTACGCGATCGTCAGAATAGCCAAGCTCAAACAAGTCAATATTGCTGGTAGTGGAATGCACGTCTCTAGGGGACGAAGCACTCCCAATGCGAATGCGTCGATGCTGGAAGAGAACCAAACCTTGATCTACTATGACGACCGCCATACACCATTGAAGGAAGTCGTTCACCAGAAAATCCACTCAGTCCCACAGAAACGAAAGATTAGGACTGATGCCGTTCACTGTGTCGAAATTTTATTAACTGCCAGTCCCGAATATTTCCGACCTGATGACCCTAGCAAGTATGGAGATTATCAAGCCGATAAATTAACTGACTGGACAGCAGCTACGGTTGATTGGTTGAAGCAGGAGTATGGGGACAAGGTTGTTAGAGCTGAACTCCATCTCGATGAAGCGACCCCCCACATCCATGCTTATCTAGTCCCTACCGATGAGAATGGTCAACTCAACTGTAAGAAGATCTTTGGTGGGAGAGCAAAGATGTTTGCTTTCCAAGATTCCTATGCAGCAGCTACTAAACACCTGGGATTAGAACGTGGGGTGAGGAATAGTCAAGCCGAACATACCACTGTCAAGGATTATTACTCAGTGGTTAATGCTGCTAGTCAACAAGTAAATTCCAACGATCTCCAAGCAGTTCAAGCGAGGTCTGTAGCTTATGCTCAGATGCAGAAAGAACACCAGGAGTTAAAGCAAAGATTAAAGCTAGTAGCCCAGAAACGAGATGAACTCTCTGAGCGGCTTGAGAAGGCTCAGGAAGAGTTAAGGGTACAGAAGCAAGTGGATTTAGGTTTGACGATGCCTGAAGCCCTAATATCGCCCTTACAGGTGGCTTGTGAGTTGAGATTACCACTAGGTGAAGTTGAAGAGGGGATAGAGCCGATTGATTTGGTGATGGTTACTCTGCAAACCGATCTGGTAGGAGCTACCCAATGGTTGACTCAGAGGTTTGGGGTAGCTCCTACGATGCAATTGGTTAATGACCGAGTTATCCAGATTGTCACTGAGCAGCCCATTGAAAAATTCATTCCCCCGCGACCAGAGCGGGAGAGATGGGGTGAGGTTAAGGATTATCTGACTGGCACTAAACGGCTCCCTGTCAAGTTGGTCGAGCGGTTGCATGAGGAAGGTCTGATTTATGCGGATGAGGGTGGGAAGTTAATTTGTTTGCATCGGGATTTTGAGGAACGGGTGACGGGGGCAACAATGATCGATCTGAGTGTGAAGGATTGTCCGAGTGAATCAGTGGAGGGATCTGGTTTGTCTGTGGGTTGGTATTATTTTCAATCTTCACCCCAGGGTCAAATTGATAAGGTGGTGGTGATGGATGACCCGCTGGAGGCGATGGCTTATGCAACGTTGAATCCTGCTGAGGAGACTATGTTATTTTTGGCAGGACATGAGGGGGGTTGGCTGCCTGGGGATAAGTTACATCGGGTTGATGTGGTGGTGGGGAGTAAGGCGGAGTTTTACAACTTACCAGGGCAGGTTGAGTATGAGTTACCTGTGTCGGAGAGTTGGGGTGAGGATCTGGAGGCTTATTTGGCTGAGTCGATTGAGAAGGTTTATCTGGTTAATGTGAAGGAGGCTGTTGAGGAGGTTGAGGAGTCTTACGGCTATGAGATGGGGATGTAAATCGATTTTAAATTCGGCTTGGTTTTTCGTTTCCTATAGGGAACGAAAGAGTTTGGTTTGACAATGTGATAAAACCAAGATCGGTGAGAAGGTCGCCTCCACCAGCACCCGCCACACAATTTAATGATGGGGTTGAGCGTGACTGGTTGGCGGGTCGCTAGTTCCGGCTGTTTATTTATATCTCGATTTGCTTTTAAGCACTTTTTAGCCGATCTTACAAGGGTTTCAGGCTTTTACTGCTACCGATTTCGATTTGCTTTTAACCACTTTTACATCGATCGTTTACCCCAACAGGTTAAATAAATAATCCAGGTGAAACACTAAAAAACTCACCTAATGCCTTGGCTTGAGCTTTACTAATCGCTCTTTTCCCATTAACCACTTCCGATACAACTCCCCGCGAACCGATTAGTCCGACTAGATCTGCTTGACGGGTATGGTTAGATTCCATTAAATGCTGTAATAGCTCGTGTGGAGCTACATCATCCATCGGATAATGCTCGGCTTCATAATCTTCAATTAAAACAACTACCAGTTTTAAGAACTTGATTTCTGCTTCAGTCCGATCTTTTTTAAAGGTAAGACGTTCGGCGATCGCTAAAGCCCGATCGTACTCTGCCTCAGAGTCGATCGCTTGAGGCACAAATTCAGCTAATAATTGAGGATAATTATTTCTGTCTAATGTAATAGTCATTCACTTTTAAAAGTAAGGATTATTTTTCCAATCGTCCTTGTCGTATTCAGCGTGAGTTAGAAAATATTTATAGTAAACCGTCTGAGTTTCATAATCCATCCCGACTATTAATCGATAGTTATTGCCTTTTATATTAAATACAGTGAAGTTGCCTACTGCCTCTGCCTCTGGATATTCTTGGCGTACTTCCTCTAGATTTTGCCATGCTGCTTTTCTGATTGTGGCATACCATCGATCTACTATTTTAGAAGCGTTAGGAAATTTAGATACATCTGCACGAAGATTGCGGATGGAGATTAAATGCATGATTTTTCTGATGGTTACTTGGATTTATTTTTCGGTTGTTCAGACTACGCAAAATAAAGGAACCAACTGCTAGGGAGTATCTTTCTGGATAATCCGTTGCTCTAACCATTAGATCTATTCCACAAGCTGGTAGATCCGCTCTACTGATTCAATCAGTGCTTGTGAAAAATTGATTCGGTCTTTAATACATCCATGATCTCAAAATGAGAGCAGTATGTCAAGAGTTTACCCAAAGATGAACCTATATCGTTGATTTCCTCTGGCTTTAGCTTGTAAGTGAATCTTCAAAATAGTATGAATCGTTCATTTCAGGATTTACAAGAAAAGGCTTCATTGGAAAATGTATCCTACCTATTTCAGTTGGCTCGGCATCGATACGGGCAAGTTCTCTGTTGATATACTTGCACTGCTCAGCATTTAGGTAGAACCTGTGGTCATCAAGCCAGTTACGGGTATTGTGATAATTATCGTTGTTACACTTCGCTAGCTGCTCCACCCTCATTTGGATCTCGTCTCTACTGACTTGAGAAAGCAGTTTTGGAATCATGTTCACATGTCCGTCTTCAGATACAACTAGACAAATGGTTTTAACTTTGGCGGATTCCACGTACCGAATAGCGGAATTGAAACGCGCACCGCGTGATGAATCTCCATTTTTAGAAGCAAGCCCATCCAAGATTACACCCAGGGCATGGCATCGGCAGTCACGGTCTACTAGTATTGCTCCATCGATACCACTAATGTGTCGCACTAGTTCAGGAGTGAGGGGAATAGGAGTTATTGGCAATGATTGAGCTTGCAGACGCTTCGCTTCTGTATCAGCAGCTTCAGAAACTACAATCATTGTTCCATGTCTTTGTTCCATTGCAGCAGAAACGATTTCCCAAAGAGTATGACACTGTAGGCTGCTCAGTCCAATAAGAATGCGCTTTGTATTTGAGGTAAATTCGGCTTCAGTTAGTTGCGGCGATGGCAGGGTTGGAATACCGAATGCACATGTCATTAAAAGAAGTTTGTTAAAGTAAAACTCCCAGCGATAGTGCCCTGTAAAGACTGCGCGAAAGATTGAGTTTTTATCATCCATTTTCACTGTTACAAGTCCACTTAAACCTAATCCGCTGCTACAAACACAGGCGAGGTTTGAGGCTGACATCTCTACAATCTTTCGTGCGAGACGATGGGATGTAAGAGGAACTGGTTGTAAGAATGTTACCTGTTGTTGTAATGACGGGCAATTAGGTGGGGCGAAAACTATTTCACCGCTTGTTTCTCCACCCTCATAGCGTAGGGAAGATATCTCGTTAATAGCATTGAAGATGCCATAGAGACTATAATCTCCAATTGCGATCTGAATTGTATTACACAAGCTATTTGCTGCCCGACGTAGAAGACTAGTGACATCGACATCCAAATAGTTTAAGAATCGACCTGGCTCTTTAGTATCTAAACCCTCAGATGCCCAGGAAAGTAGCTGCCTTATTAGTATTTCCACTATACCTGTGGGTAAAGTCTGTTCTCTATACTTGAAGGGCTGTGGAATTTGTGGGAATAAATCAAATTCAGCTTTTGATACCTGAATAACTGGAACTACGTGATAGTTTCCAACGCGAACGGGAGTACCACAAAACGTTCGAGTGGCGTGCTTAGTATCATAATTGTCGAAAACTTCTTCCACAGCCTGCAATGCAGACATTCGACGTATATTTTCGGGTTGGTCAAGCATTCTAGGTTCATCACCATAGAACATTTGATGTTCTGGATGGTTAGGGTAGATTTCTTCTGCTCGTTCGTGACAACGGGAAAACAAAGATAAATCCCAATCACCTTTTTCAGGTTCGACACATACAGGATGAGCTTTTAGAACTTCAGGTACCCGAATGCCAATAAGAAGTGCTTTTACCTGAAGTGTAATTCCAAATTTGGCAAACACCTGGCCAGCGTAATGTTCTATTGATACTCGGAAGTGTGGCTGGTAGCCCCACATGAAGTAAGTCAATACGTTTTGTTTCATACTAAAAGCTTGAAGCTGGTGGAAAAATTTGGATGACTCATTCCAGTATGCCCAAACTCTTCCTATTAAAAGTTGGACTAGATTTAGTCCGTTCTCTGAATCGAACTAGCTCGTCTACTTTGCAGTTTTTATTTCTTAAATACCTAGTCCGTTTAGTCCGAAAAGCTTGTAAGTCTTGCTATGTAAGGTTTTGAGTGCGGACTAACTCTTAGTCTGTTTATTACAGACAATAGCCTTTAAATCTTTACTGTACAAAGCTTTAAGACATGGACTAACGTTTTAGTCTGGTTTTAGTCCGAAAATCTAAATCCTGACTTTTTTAACCAGCCTCAGCCAAGTCAAATTAAAAACGGACTAACTTCGGACTAAGTATTTAGTCCATTCTTAAATCTTTGCCAGTTATAGGTTACAGAGTTTTTGAATTAATTTTCGGACTAACGCTTAGTCCGCATTCAAACCCGCTCTCAGTCTGGGCTTAACTATTTTTCGGACTAAACGGACTAGCTTTTTTAGAAATTAAAATTTGATATTTAGAGGAAGTAGGCGGTAAACCATTATCAATTGCTTGTCCCAAAGCTACTACTCCAGCCATAAATGCTCTGATATCGTTCGCTCCTGGTTTAGTGGTGGCACTCCACCAAGCCTTAACAGTTTGAGCGTTAATCCAGTCTCGTCCATCGAACCGATCGATAAATTTGAAGATCCGGTTTAATTTGGAATTGTCTAGTAAACCCATCCGCTGATATTCCAGCAATGTCTGATTGAGCAGCCATTGAGTGAAGGCGATTGCGTTGGACAGTGTTTCACTACCAATCTGTGTATCCGGTAGCTGATTGACTATTGCTGCATTGGTGCAATGGAGTACTAGAGCAATTCGCGCCGCAGCTCCCTTAAATTTGGCGTAGGTAGCTCGTAATAGGTTGCTAGGCTCATTCCATACCTTTTCTTCCATTTGGTCGTGCCACAGCTTCCAGACGGGCTTAGATTCATCAGATAACTTATACTCACGATGGGGTTGGCTTGATAGTCGTTGGTAAATTGTTTTCAGCTCATCCGATAGTCCGAATGAATATGTAGAAAATGCTTCCATTTTGGATTGAGGGAGATGAACGAACATAAATCGATTCCATAGTCCATCTTCAGGAGAATCATCCTGTTTGATTAATTTTTCCAAGACTGAAGGCTGAACCCCTCCGAGAATAGATAAGGAACTATGAGATGTCCACAAAGTATCTGCCCCTTTTCTATTTACCTTAAAACCGCCACCATTGTATGCTGTCAGCCATTTTTGTCTATCCCCTCCGCTTTGGCGATAAGCATCCATAGACTTAAAAAATCCAGCTAACTCATCGACAAATATCAAGTAACCTGTATCGGGATAATTACTTACAGATTGAGCGATAGATTCAATCGTAAAGTCAGAAAAGAAAATATCCCGCAGAGGAGCTACAGGTATTGGTGGTTCTGTTGTTTCACCTTTCTTTTTGAGCTTGTGATTTTCTAGTTCTTTCTCATGATCGGCTTTATTTAGCTTCCATTGTTCCGCTAGTTCTCCCTGAATAACACATAGTGAAGCAGTTAAAATATTCAGAATCGGTGTTTTCATCGTTCCTGATTCTCCGACCATCCCCACCCAAAGAATGGGAGGTGCTTTATAGTCGGTGCCAGGATTAATCATCAACCTTGACTTAGCAGCAATCTGACTAGCTAGGATGGGTAATAAGCAAGCACTGAAGATTTCCAATGGAATATTAAAATTAGCGGCTGTATGTGCCATTTCTATGCCTAAGTTGCCTTTAAATATCCGTGGGGCTACTTGGCTCTTTTTGTCGAGCAGTTCGTTTAATTCTTGGACTAATTGTTGGGATTCTTCTTTTTCCTCTAATTTGATGTCTGAGGGTAGGTTAATGATTTCATCACATTCTTGTGGACTAATTACTTTAGCTAGGATCTGCTCTTTAGTTAACTGACGATCGCTAATATCGTCCCCAACATCCATTCCCCCTTCTGGTTTCTTCCACAGCCCCAAAGTCCCCGCTAGATACCAGCCTTCAATCTGGCTAGAGAAGTCCCGCAGGAAGTTGGACATATACTCAAGCCCTGGTGTGTCTCGATCTGGACTTAGTACCAATCGCGCCCCTAATAGATCCTCTAGATATGAGCCGTAATTAGCATAGCCACCACTGCCCCCGATGATAGTAGTTGCAGTAATACCTAATGCCCATAGAGCATCTGCTGTAGCCTCTCCCTCGACTACAAATACTAGTTCTTTCTTCTGGATCGCCTGTTGGACTTCTGGATACCGATAGATCGGGATTAGCCGTTTAACATGGTCTGGGTTCCCATTGACCCACTTACTACCGTTCCAATGCTGTTGGTAAAAATCTTTGTTACCATCTCCCTTATCGATCCGGTTGACTCGTAGTAGTAGAGAGCCATCGCGGTTGGGGTAATAGTAAGACTTACTGCTCTTAGGACGCGGTGACTTAACAAACTCTGGCTCTACTTGCTTGAGAACGAAGATTCCTTGAAAGCCCTGCTTATTTGCCCCGTTATAGTGCCATTGGGACTCATCATGTCCGATCCCACTCACATAGGTCTTACAGTGGGCTGTCTTGCCGTCTGGGTGTAAGCTGCAATCTTTATCTTTAACCCGACCACAGACCGGACAAGGAGATTTAATGCTCGATCTGATGTACTTGGTACTACCACTAGGTTTATTAGGGGTACCTTCAATTTTAGGTGCAACAACTGATGCACCATCGCTTTCTAGCATGGTAAAATGTCTCTATGAGAATGACTCTTTTAAAACACCCAGTATTCAAAGTCTGGGTGCAGAACCCCACTTTCCTGGCAGTCAGTGGGGTTTTGTCGTTTCACTGCATGTGCAAGCAGATCGCAACAAATATTCCTGGCTGTATTCTACCTCACATCCGTACTAGCCCTTATCTATCAAGACTTCCTCAACCAAATTAGCTAATAGCCTCTAAGCAAATTAACTAAAAAGCTAAATTTAGCTTTTTAGTGATAGTCTAATTATGTAGAAGCTAAATTTAACTAATGCTAACTATAGTTATTTCCTCTCTCTCTGGAGGTCAGGGGAAAACCACAGTATCGATGCTGTTGGGGCTGCTCCTATCTCATCGTGGGTATTCAACTCTCCTCATCGATGCAGATCCTCAGCACAATCTGACTGATTGGCTAGGGCTAGACCTAGAGCAGAATTCACCCACATTACTCGAATGTATCAAGAGCAGTGTTGAGTTAGAGGATTGTATCTATCCCCTGACCATGAACGAGAATCTGTTTCTAATCCCCGCAGACGACCAGTTAGATAACGTCCAGGACTATCTAGCTAACAGTGGGATTGGGGCGATGTTACTCAAACGGCGACTAGAGCCAATCACTAAGACCTTTGAGTTTTGTGTGATCGATGCCCCCCCACAGCGATCTCAAATCTGCATGACAGTAATTGGAGCTGGAGATGTGGTTGTGATCCCCGCAGAAGCTTCAGTAAAGGGCTATGGCTCTTTGATTAGAACCATAGACTTAATGACTAACTTACAAGGCGTTGGGGCTACCCAGGCTCAGACTATCGGGATTATTCCCTTTCGAGATCGATGGATCGGTGCTAATCAAACTCAAGAGAGTAGATTAGCAATCGAGGGGATGAAAGAAGAAGTTGGTGAGGTGCTAGTTCTCCCATCGATTAGAGAATCCGAACGTTACAAACAAGCTATTAACCAGCAAAAAACTCTATCAGCCTTGGGGTATCCAGATCTTGAATATCCCTTAGAAGTTTTATTGGAGAAAATTGAGTTAGTTAAAAAAGGATAAATAAATGACCCAAAATAATTCGGATAATGTACTTGCAAAGCTTCGTGATAAAAGATCGAGAGCGACCGTATCTGCAAGAGAAGATGTTTTAGTACCAAAACCAGAGCCAACTGAATCTTTAGAAAGTGAGAATAACTTAGAGCCAGTTCAAGATAATTCGATTGAAGCCCTACAGAAAGAATTAGCATCATTTCCTGAAACTGTCAGACATTCAGGGATAGTGCTAGAGAAGGGAATCGATCGAGATTTGACTCAGTTCTGTAGAGATAACAAGATCACAGTGGAGTTATTTCTAGAAGCTGCTTGGTGCTTATCAGACCTAGAGCCAGAATTTCTAGAGCGGATTCTAGTCGAAGCCAAGCAACGCTATAACTCCCGAAAGCAAGCAGGGAAGACCAGACGGCTACTGACCATGCTTCAAAAACAGTAATAGCTAAAAAGCTAAATTTAGCTTTTTAGCTATTATACATATTATGGCGGTAAGCTAAAAGTGTCTAACGTGTCAAAAATATAAAGGTAAATTTCAAGCCTTTGCCATATAAAATTTATGCTGGTTTAACGATTACTAATTAAAGTACTTGTTCTAGCGATAATATCTGTCTGGATGGTTCTCTCATCTTTATCGGAGACTATACTATCCTTGTTAGATTTTCCAAAATGCCATCTACCAACATTAACAACAAAAACTCTTGCACTAGTCCATTCAGGATAAGTTTCTAATAGTAATAAAGCTTCTTTATAGCACTCTTCACTATATTTATTAGGTAGAAAGGTTAATCTTTTAAAATATTCAAAAATACTGTCAAGTTGTTCGGGACTATCACAATTTTTTATCATTTTCTTGTATCTATTGCATTTTACAATTTCCTTAGCCGTTACCCTCATCCAGAGATAAGCACTAAAAATTATTGTCAATCCAAGAACAACACGTATAAAATATTCCATAAACTCGATTGTAGATAAACAATTCTGCTTGTAGAATACCCAGAATGTCTTATTAAATAACTATTATGGGCTTAGTTCATATTTCAGTCACTTCAACATAATCGCATTCATCACAGCTAATTTGTCCAACTTCATCTTGATTAAAATTGATACAACCACAGACCGGACAGCAAATCTCAATCGATTCAGGCAGGAATTGTTCTTTAGTAGTTGAATCTGGCACTACTTTAGATTCTGGAGCTGGCTGTGAGGTGAACCGACGAAAATTGCTTGAAGGCATATTCTAATTGGGGGTTTGGCGATTCCCTCCGGGACGCTGTGCCAAAGGCAGGCTTACGCCAACGCGATCGGGGCATCAGAAGATTTACAGTGTCTATGATACCAATACAGAATCTGGATCTCATGGCTACAACCGGAAAACTCGAACTCACCATCAAAATTAGCGAATTACCTGAAGTTAAGACCGTTGAAAATGGCTTGCAGTATTTTGAGTTGGACTGCAATGGCAGGATCTTTGCTGTGGCTGTAAAGCCGAAAGTGTGGAAGAAGCTCACAGATGCCCAAGCAAACTATCCGATGTGGGTAGCAGCGATCGCCGGACAGATGGGTGCAATGACCCCAGAAGGCTTTGTACTAGACCAAGCGAATATTCAGGTGTTTGAGAAGAAACCGAAGGTTGTAGAGGCGGATGCGGGATAGTAGCTAGGAGGAATTAACCCCTAAAATTAAGAGTGTCCCCGCCTTGTCCAAACTAACGAGGTTACTACCCCAATTTTTTAGGGTTTCTGGGATAGTAACTCGTCCATCATCCCCAGCTACACCAAAATGCCCTATATTGATGTACTTGCTCGGACTTATGTACTATGGCTAGTTCTCAAGTTACCTCAGCTCAATCCGATCGCGAGTTGATTCTGATCTGGATGGCGGATAAATCTCGCACCACTCAAATCAGCTTCAAGAGTACGATTGAGAAGTTTATCGAGTTCATTGACAAGCCTCTAAGTGAAGTGAGACTAGATGACCTCCAAATCTGGAAACGAGGCTTAGAGGCAAGGTTCAAGCCGACTACGGTAGCGAATAAGGTCTTGGTGGTGAAGTCGCTGTTTAGCTTTGCGGTGAAGGTCGGGTATTTACCGATTAATATTGGCAGTTTCATTAAACCGCCTAAAACTAAGGAAGCCCTCGCTGAAAAGATTTTGACGGTGGAGGATGTCAAACTGCTGATTGACTCGTGCAATACCCACCGCGATGCGCTGATGCTATCTCTCATGTATGGCTGTGGGCTGCGGGTGTCGGAGGTAGTAGGGTTGACTTGGGATGACTTAAAACCGCACCAGGAGGGCGGGGGTAAAGCGACGGTATTCGGCAAGGGGAGTAAGACCCGTGTGGTGATTATCCCACCTAAATTGTGGCGGCAGGTGTTGGAGTTTAAAATAATCGAGCGTGCCAGCGGGTGGGTGTTTGTGACTAGGACGGGGAATCAGATGGAGCGATCGATCGTCCACCGGATGATCAAGAGGACATGTCAGCGAGCGGGGGTAGACGAACGGGCTAGTAGCCATTGGTTGAGACATTCCCATGCGACACATAGTTTAGAAGCTGGCTGTAATCTGCGGTTGTTACAGCAATCATTGGGTCATGCTTCAGTGACGACAACCGAGAAATACCTGCATATTAGCCCTGATAAGGGTAGCAGCCAGTATATCGATTTTTAGGTTTCTATAGCCAAAAGCCCGTATTCCTTACTGATGAAGGAATACGGGCTTTTAGGAGGTGAAAATGCCAATTTTATATTTCTACTCGATCTCTGTGCGATTTTGGAACCGATATCACCAAAAATATAACTTCCAAATTTGATTCATTTCGGAACTGATGAGCTACTCCATGCGGTATCTCTATTTCTTGCTGTGCTTGTAAAGCTTGCCTTTCTCCATCCACTTCAATCACAGCTTCACCTGACAGGTTAATTATGTCGAGAAAGGTAAATATTCTAGTGCTTTGGAGTTTTTTATCGAAGCATGGGTACACTAGCCGTGGTCACTCCATAAGACACCAGCCAGTGTAGTCAAAATTTGCATGGGAAATATAGTTGGAATCGATCTAGGCACAACAAATTCTGTTGGTGCTTTCAAATTTGCTAAGTTAGAGGTAGTTAGTGATTATGAAAACCCAGCTACTGCCGACATAAAATTAACTCGCTCTCTCGTCGCCACTGATGAGAATGGAATCGTAGTTGGAGCAAGAGCTTACGCTCGAAAAGACGATTCTATTATTTCGATCAAACGTTTGATGGGGCGTAGTTTTAGCGATCCTGTAGTGCAACAACAGTTGGATAGTTTAAATTATAAGATAACTCAATCGACTAAAGGAACAGATGATAGTCTGTCGGTATGGCTGGGCGGAAAAGAGTATGAACCAGAAGATATTTCCGCAGAAATACTAAAGAAAGTAGTAAAAAATGCTCAATTTTATCAAAATCAAATAGGACAAAAAGGCACGATTACTCATGCAGTAATTACTGTACCAGCCTATTTTAGTGATAAACAAAAATATGCAACTCAAACAGCCGCTAAAAGAGCAGGGTTAGCCGAACCAGAGCTTTTGCCAGAACCAACAGCAGCCGCTATTTCTTATGGATTTAAGCCTGATTCTGATGATGTAAAAACTATTTTAGTTTATGACTTTGGCGGAGGGACTTTTGACTCCGCATTGATTACTGCTGCTGGGAACCAATTTATTGAATCGGGGAAAGCAGGAGATCTTTGGTTAGGTGGAGATGATATAGACGATCTGATTATTCAAATTGTTAAAAAACAGGTAGCTGCTGAAGAGAATTTAGACGATATTGATGGCTTAATTGCTAAAATGCCACGTTATCAAAAGGTTCGCTTTTTAGGCGATCTGAAAATGGCGGTAGAAAAAGCCAAGATCGATTTAAGTACTTTCACTGAAGCGAAAATTATCCCCTCCACTCCTCTCCTCGATGAGTTAGGAATGGCAATATCAATTAATGTGACAATCACTCGCGCACAATTTGAAGCGATGATTTTACCACTAGTCGAGCGTACAATCTCTATCTGTCAGGAAGCGATTAAATATTCTGACTATCCAGCAGATATGATTGATATTATTTTGTTGGTAGGTGGTTCTTCCCAAATCCCCCTAGTACAACAAAAGGTGAGGGAAGCCTTCGGTGCAGAGAAAGTAGTAATTCATCCTCGCCCAATGTATGCAGTTGCGGAAGGTGCAGCTATTGTTGCGGCGGGATTAACTGAGAAAGTTGGTACAGTTTCCCGTGACTATTTCATTGAATTAGTCGATGAACCTCGTCACAAAATCATCAAACAAGGAGATATTCTGCCAGTTAGAGAGATCCATACTTTTAAAATTGAAGCGGATGGACAAAGCTTAATTCATTTTAAATTCTTTAATTCTGATGATGTCAGCGAGCGTGATGAAAAGATTTGTGAAATGTGGCTAGCACTTGACAAAGCATATCCACAAGGGACAGAGGTATTAGTAACAGCAGAATTAGATGAGAAAAATAGTTCGCTTCAGATTACTGCTATTCTAAAAAATAATCCTTCTGTCAAGGTCAGTTCGTCTCTTTCTCGTGGGGGAGAAGATGAAAATATCGCCCAGAAAGTAGAGGAAATTATTCGAGAGTTAAATCAAGAAGGTACCTTAACAGAGCGGGGTGTTCAAGAAGCATATCGAATTGCTGGTGAAGCAATTCAGGCTACTAATCAACTTCTTGGTCAAAATGGCAGCGTAGTAGAAGATCGTCGTCAAGTTGCCGAGCAGAAAGTCGAAGAGCTAGAAAGATTGGCATCAAATGACTATAACCTTGCAGGATCTTTAGTCAGAGATTTAGAATTTGCTCTCAATACTTGTGGTGTTCTCATCCCAGATAGTCAACAGGGCAGAATAACTAGCCTCTGTGACCAATTAAAGAAAGCAATTGATGATAGTAATCTGTCGGCAATTCAGAAACTTATCGAAGATGCTAACCAAGAATTTGAAAATCTTCCTGAGCTAGGGGTTTTTTGTATTAATCCCCGAAAAGGGGGAATCAGCATATTTATAACTGAATGCTACTATTTTGCCCCTCTGGGATTTTCTTCTCTGAATTAGTCCATAACCGACAAGGGCTAAAGGTTTGAGAGAGTATCATTAC
>NZ_JBGSQZ010000335.1:0-36864 GCF_041737865.1 Chamaesiphon sp. | reverse complement strand
GGGGCGACTCAGGCGATCCGATTGTTCGATATACCTAGAATGCGCGAGAAGTTGACCGTTATGGGTGCGGGCGAGGTGTATGAAGATACGCTGTTAACGCAGCTAAATGCAGAAATTTTGGGAGCTAATTGATGCATTTAGTGTTGAGTGGGGAGGGTGCATCGGATGTTGGTAGCGATCTCGAAAATATCGGCCCAATTACCAAATTAGTCGATCAGTCGATCGAAAGACGATTAGGTTACTCCCTAGTTGATAAAGAGTTGAAAGCCTTAACGTTATTCTCAAAAGCAGAATTAGCCGCTCGTGCTAAACAGATGAAACCTCGTTCTCGCAAGGGTAAGAAGCAACCGAGTGAGACGCGCTTTTTTTATAATAATGCCCGCGCTTTGGCTTTACTGGCGAGGAAGCTAGAAGCAAAAGATCGGGTAGTTGTCTTGTTCAGAGATGGAGATGGTACGGCGACAACCAATCTACAGGAGTGGGCGCAGAAGCTTCAATCGATGCTGAAGGGGTTTGCGGTAGAAGGATTGACTACGGGTGTACCAATCTTGCCCAAACCAAAATCTAACGCGGCGCAATTTGGCAAGTTATTTAATATCATTCCAAAAGTACTTGATGGCTAGAATGCTTTCACAGATTAACTTTTGGGAAATTACGCGACTTTATTGTTCTACATTCCTATCCAATGTGCATGAAATTACGCGGCTTTATTTTTTTAGCATCGAAGACTCACGACGCTGCCTCAATACTTTCACGGTTTCAAATTACGCGACTTTATTATGTTTACACACAGATTGTAGAAACACAATAAAGTCGTATACTAAATAATAAAGTTTTATACTGGATTCCGTAAGTGTAGAACATTTACGGGATTTTTATATATTAGCATGAAAACAAAACATATAAAAGTTGATAATTTCAAATCTTTAATTAATTTTGAGTTGTCTTTAGCTAAGTTTAGTTGTTTAGTCGGGCTGAATGGTTCGGGCAAATCAACGGTATTGCAGTTTTTTGATTTCTTGTCTCAACAAGTTATAGGCGATCTGAGTGGTTGCAATACGGTTCGGTTAAACTTGAATCTTCTCTAGTATTAGTCCGCGTAGCGAAAAGTGCTGATGGGCGGGGGACCCGCCCAGTGTTCTTGGGGTTTCCCCGCTTGGGTTCGTTCCATGGTCAACTGGTTATTTCTCCCGCCCAGTGGGGAACAAAGGCGGGACGATACGGTGGTACAGGCCAAGTGAAGCACCTTTTCAAGACAGCAATGTCCAAGTTTAATCAATCGAGATATTAAACTTTAAATATTTTCTCTTACCCACTGTTTAAAAGCTTTAATTGATTGGCTGCTACCAACTATTTGACTTTGCTGAACGTATCGATTTATCAAGTCAACGATCGGTATATTTGGGAATGTGGGACTAGAATCCGATCCAACATATTTACTATCTTGTAAAATATTAATTTGTAAACCTTGCTTGTTATATCTCCAAAGTTCTGGTACGCCCAAAAGTTGATAATTGTCTAACAGGGTTCGAGAAGTCAGATCGATTTCTACAGCTAGATTTGGTGGTGGATCTATATTCATATCCAGACGATTTTTGCCAAGCACTAATGCCTGATTTTAGATGTAGAAACAGGCATCTGGCTCTACGCCTTGAGTCATTATTTCACTTTTTAAAGTTGTCGATCCGAGCGAATCATAATCAATGTTTAAGCGATCGAGCAAAGTCTTGATGATATCACTGATAATTTCTTTGGCTTTTTCATGTTCGGGCAATAGCACCATAATCTCTAAATAACCGTGACTATAAGAAACTCTGGCAGAACGATGTTCTCCCAAGTCGGTCAAAATATTTTCAAATTGCTGCCAGCTAACATCTTCTAATAAGAGTTGCTGTCCTGGCTTAATTTTCAGTTGTTTTAACTCTAATAACATTAAAAAGTATCTCTATAAAAACAGTTCGATCGCCTTGTGAACTTGGATATTTTGGAAATCAAGCTATCGCGATATTAGCAGGTTTCAAGCAACGCCGTCCCTTGTATCTGGACGCTTTTGAGTTAGGTCGAGGGGGCGATTAAACCCCTCGCCTTTCAATATACAGCGGTTTGCGGGTTCATGGGGTACAGTTATCTTCAAAAGCCCCATTCAGAAAGAGGTAGAGAATTTAAAGTGTCCCCCATATGCCTGGGAACCGCTGTAGATCTGGGTGCTGCTTTCACAGCACCCAGATCCCGCTATTCCAGTCACGCGACTTGCTAGAAATGCACACAACTTCCCACTCGATTTAGCTGCTGGTGAGGCTACTCCTGTTGCTTTGACTGCACCTGCTATCAACGGTTAATACTGATTTGATTTAGGAATGAGAACCCCCTCACATTGTGAGGGGATTTTTGCGTTTGGGGATGATTCGATCGGAAATAATTGCCTCGATCGCGCGACAAGATCGAGCAAGATAGTAAAATGACTTACATCCTCTCAAATCACCACTCCCCACTAAATTATGGCTGCTGAAGTAATCTGTGTCGGTACCGAATTATTGCTCGGTGATATTCTCAATAGTAATTCTCAATACTTAGCTAAAGAACTAGCTGCGCTGGGAGTATCGCACTTCTATCAGACCGTAGTAGGGGATAATATCGATCGAGTCCATCAAGCGATCGAGATTGGAGCGACTCGATCGAGTATATTGATTTTTACTGGTGGTTTAGGGCCAACACCTGACGATTTGACCACAGAATCGATCGCTAGTTATTTTAATACTCCCCTCGTCGAGCATCCAGAAGTCATCGCCGATATCGAGCGTAAGTATGCCCAACGGGGACGAGAGATGACGGCGAGTAACCGTAAGCAAGCACTCCAGCCCCAAGGCGCGGCGATATTACCCAATCCGCTTGGGACTGCGCCAGGGATGATTTGGCAACCACTGGCGGGACTGACGATCTTCACTTTTCCTGGCGTACCGCGAGAAATGTACCGGATGTGGCGGGATACAGCCGTTCCATTTTTAAAAACTCAGGATTATGGGCAAAATCCGATTTATAGTCGTAGTCTCCGCTTTTTTGGCGTTGCGGAATCAGCTTTAGCCGAAAAAGTAAATCACTTGTTCGACTCTAATAATCCGACTGTCGCCCCTTACGCTGGAAAGGGACAAGTACGGTTGCGGATTTCGGCTAGAGCAGCCAATGAGACAGCAGCCAATTCACTAATCGAACCGATTGCTAGAGAAATCCAACAGATTGCTGGAGACAACTATTTTGGCAGTGATGATGATACTTTAGCTAGTGTAGTAGGACAGTTATTGATGGCTAAAGGTCAAACTTTGGCTGTGGCAGAATCTTGTACTGGCGGTGGTTTGGGACAGATGCTGACGGATACGCCTGGAAGTTCTAGCTATTTTATGGGTGGAATTATTTCCTACGCTAATCGGATCAAAATCGATCTTTTAGGGGTTAATGCTGAGGACTTAGCGCGAGCAGGTGCTGTGAGTGAAACTGTGGCGATGCAAATGGCGGTGGGGGTGAAGGCTAAATTAGGGACTGATTGGGGGGTAAGTATTACTGGTGTGGCTGGACCTGGTGGCGGGACGGAAGCGAAGCCTGTAGGGTTAGTTTATATTGGGATTGCTAGCCCAGACGGTGAGGTGGAAGGAATTAAGTATCAGTTGGGAAGTCAGCAGGAACGGGGCTTGATTCGTCAGATGTCAGCGTCTCAAACCTTGGATTTATTGAGACGGCGGTTGGGATAGGGAGTAATGGGGAGACTGGGGGACTGGGGGACTAGGAGCGAAAAGTGCGGGAACAGGGGTTTCATCTGTCTATGAGTGGATGTGGTGGATGTGATGGAACTCTATCGATTTTCAACAGTCCTAGTTAATTAAGCCGAGATCGACTTACACTGAGTTGACGAAAATATTTAATTCCCCGAATTAACAGATGCAGAAACCATTTCAACATTTAATTGTAGTTAGTTTTCTTTTGGGTGCCCTCATGTTGGGTGGTTGTGATAGTCCCAGACGAGAGCAAGCTGCTACTCCCACAAATAGTCCATCAACGGCGACTAGCCCCGACACTACTACCGATCGGTTCCCTGGATTACCGAGACTTAATGGTAAAGCTACTGTACTGATGACTGTCAAAGGTAATAAACAAATCACGATCGAGTTAGATGGTAATAACGCGCCGATTAGTGCGGGTAACTTTGCCGATTTGGTTCAAAAGGGATTCTATAATGGACTGAGTTTCCACCGCGTCGTTCGTCAACCGCAGCCCTTTGTAGCTCAAGGTGGCGATCCCAAAGGTAATGGCAGTGGTGGTTATATTCCCGCCGGATCGACTACAGAACGCCGCATTCCATTAGAAATCAAACTCAGAGGTGCAACCGCTCCAATTTATAGTCAGACTACTACTGATGTCCCAGAACTCCAACATAAACGCGGCACGATCGCGATGGCAAGATCTCAGGCACCTGATTCTGCGTCTTCCCAATTTTATTTTACCCTCGCAGATATCGCTTTTCTAGATGGTAATTATGCTGTCTTTGGCAAAATTACTCAGGGTTTAGACATCATCGATACCATCCAACAAGGCGATAAAATCACGTCAGCGAAAGTAACTCAAGGGATTGAAAATCTCAAAAAATAGTCGCTCGATATCGATCTAACCTGAGTTCGACGAGGCAAAGCCTCATCGAACTCAGGTTAGGAGTAAAGCTTGGGCGGACTTTGCAACCCGATGAGTATCATAAATAGTTATAGTTTAGTTAACCATAACGACGACCGACTTCGCGACTCAATTGTACGTAAGTGTTATAGCCACGTCTTTCCAATCTGCGCGCAGCACGTTGGGCTTGCTGACGATTGGCATAAGTGTTTTCTAAATTCCATTGTTGAGCACCACGATTGCGATAGTAAACACTGAACTGGCGATCGTTGCGACGATATTGAGCTAATGTGAGGTTAGTTTCACTAGTAAGCTGAACTTGTGGAGACGCGGCACTTGCATTAAATGGTAGGGTCGCTGCCAAGGTAGTGCAGACAACTGAAAGCAGCATGAGCTTGTTCATAAGATTAGTTTTTCCCAGAAAATGAGCTTAATTACTGATTTTGAATAAAGCGATCGAACTTACCGATCGAGCGTACTTATTTATGATAATTGCTAACTTTAATAAATCTATCTCTCTAAAGGCAGAACATCAATAGCAGTCGTCACAGATCCGTAGATACTCGATCTAGGAATGAGGGAACCTCCGCGTGATTTGGGTCGCTCCGACAGGAGAAGCTCACGTTTGCTACTGTTGTCTGACAGCGTTGAGGACTAGGGAGAAGTTAGGTTGATGGCTCAATATCTGAGGTGAGCGGCCAAGTAAAGCTAAAGGTCGTGCCTTTGTCTAGTTCGGATTGCACCGTAATCGTGCCGCCTTGAAGTTCGACGATTTTTTTGACGCTCGCGAGGCCGATCCCAGTACTATCGGCGGTGGTGATTTTGCTGAAGGTTCTAAAAATCTCAAACATCTTTTGATGGTATTGGGCAGGAATTCCCGGCCCGTCATCGGCGATCGCAAAGCAATAGAGATCGTCTTGGAGAGTGGCGGTAATCTTTACTTGCCCATCTTGACGATGGTGGTGTTTGATGGCATTACCGATGAGATTGGTGAAGACTTGCTCCAAAGCTGTGACGTTGGTAACGATCGTCGGTAGATCTGGTGCAAACTCAATCGTAAATGCTGGCGGTACTTCCAAACCGCAAGTTACATTTTGCAGTAAAGCGGAAATCGCTACGGCAGTCAAGCGATTTTCTTTGCGTCCGAGTTTGGCGTAATCTAATAAATCATTGAGCAGGGCTTCCGTCTGAGACACGCGCGATATCAACAGGCTAAATTGCTGTTGGGCACTCGGAGGCAGCGTTTCGACCAGATCTCCTCCCAGCCAGGTGGCGATGTTGCGAATCCCCCGCAAGGGGGCGCGCAGATCGTGGGAAGCGATCGAGACAAATGAGTCGAGTTCTTGATTGCGGCGTTCTAAGAGCGTGGCGGTTTTGGCTAGCTTTTGGATCCATTCCTGTTGGACGATCGCTTGTAGGCGGAGATTTTCTTCGGCGAGCTGGCGTTGTGCTAATTCTCGATTGAGTCGCTCGATCAGCTCTGCTTGTTGGATTGCGATCGCCAATTGGACTGAGAGCCGCTCTAAAAATAACACGACAGTATCCGTCCAGTTCCGTGCGTCTTGACATTGGTGGACGATCAGCAGACCCCATAATCTGGGTAGTTCTTCAGGGTTGTCGGGAGTGAGTAAGATCGGGACGATCGCGTTAGCGCGGACTTGAAACCGTTCGAGTACCTCGATGTGGCAGGCGGAGAGTCCGGCTAGAGCGATATCATTAATGGTTTTTGAACGGCCTTGCTGATATTCGGCACCTCGATCGAGCTGAAAGCAAGTATCGACGATCTGTGCGCCGAGTGCTACCGGATATCCCTCACTGACAGCTTCAGCGATAATATTACCAACCCAATCTGGCGTAAATTGATAAACGACGACCCGATCGCAAGACAAGAACTTTTTGATTTCTTTGACTGTTGTATTTAAGATCTCGGCAAGATCGATCGATCTCCGAATATTTAAAGCAACTTCTGCGAATATTTGCTGCCATTGCTGTTGCATTTGCAACAATCTTTGGGATTTAACGCGCTCCAAAACCCGCTGCACGAGTGCTTGTAAACTGCTTTGGGTCAGCTTATTTTTGAGTGCATAATCTTGCACGCCTTGCTTCATGAGCGTGACGGCAATTTCTTCATTACCCTGCCCAGTTAAGACGACAATTGCGGGTAATTCCCGCTCGCCTGCTAGCTCCTGAAGCCCTTTGACAAACTGGATGCCGTTGAGATCGGGTAACAAAAAATCTAGTAAGATCGCATCCGGCCATTGCGCTTGACAAAACTCCAAACCTTCGCGCGCATAACCCGCAATCTGAATGTCATACGTGGTCGTCAGATCGCGCTGGAGATAACGGCAGTAAGTTTCCCGATCCTCGATCGAATCATCGACAATTAAAATTGTAAAGTAATCTTTGAGCAGCATATATTAGTGCTAAATAATGTACACTACGCGGGAGTCAGGACTAGATTGACAAATTCTGTCAACACAGAGCAATCTCAAAAACATTCATAACACTATAACAAATTTAATATTCCACATCCCGCACTTAGGAGAAGTAAGATAAAAAAAGCCTAATCTTACGTCACTAGAGAGTTAATCGATCGAGTTGTACGCTTGCGCGCGAATGACATCAGCAATTGCGGGTAATTTGACGATATCGAGCCAGAACTCGATCGTGGTGTGAATCGATTTTTTAAACTGTTGTAAATCGATCGCTTTTACCAGGTAACTATTGGCTCCCAACCGATAACACTCTTCGATATCTTTGCCGTAATCAGATGTTGTGAGGACGATCGTCGGAATGTATTTCCACACTGGGTCTTGTTTGATCGTCTCCAATACTTTCCGTCCGTCGATCCCTGGGAGATTTAAATCGAGCAGGATGAAGGCGGGGATATTTGTAGTAATAGCCGTCTTCCGCACGGAGCGATCGAGATAGTCTAATGCTTGCTTACCAGTAGGAAAGCGTTGCAGTCGCGTCGAGATCGGCGATCGCGCGAACGCTCGCTTGAGCACTTCATAATCTTCGTCACTATCCTCAATTACGAGTACCAGCGGCAGCACTGACCGATCGGGAAGTAGTGAGGATCCAGCTACGGTGGTTGAGGAATTCATAAGCGACCAGCGGTAATTTATATACTCCCTTCCCAGTACCAAATTAGACATCTAGGGTAGGGTAGGGGTGGATGGTGGATGGTGGATGGTGGATCGCGAATGGCTATTTCTTTGGTGGGAAGGGAGTAGTTAAGGGCTAGAAATTAGTAACCACAGCACATTCGCACAATTGTGGCACTTTGATATTAATTCTAGTTGGAGCATTACTAAGATAACGTTAGATCGCTCACACCTGCTGCTACTGGGTAGAGTTATGGCTCAGAGCGAAGTAAAATGTACTTCCCTGTCCAAGGACTGACTCGACCCAAATTTTACCGCCGTGACGATCGACAATTTTTTGGGAGATCGTTAAGCCTGCGCCCGTCCCTCCACCGTATTCATCGCGAACGTGCAAGCGTTTGAAAATCCGAAAGACATCTTCAAAGTGGATCGGATCGATCCCGATGCCATTGTCGCGCACGTAAAAAATGTGGGCGGTTTCGGGCAATGATGACAACCGATCGCGATATTTATGGGCGGCGATTGCCGGATCGAGGACACCGATTTCAATTTTGACGGGGGTATTGGTGTTGTATTTGATCCCATTGCTAACTAAATTGGTAAACAATTCGCCGATCTGGGTGCGATCGCCCCAAATCGCGGGTAGCGTCAGCACGGTGACATCTAGGGCATCAGTAGTGATTTTAAATAACTCGACTACTTCCTGAAGGAGGAGATTGAGATCGAGTTGACTAGTAGCTAGTTCGGAGCGTCCCAATCGCGAATAATGCAACAACGAATCGATCAGGTTTTCCATCCGGCGGGTGAGGCGGATCAGCGTATTGATTTTCGATACGCCGTCGCTATCTAAGATCTCACCATAGTCTTCGAGTAGGAAACTAGAATAGTTATGAATCCCGCGCAAGGGTTCCTTGAGATCGTGCGAAGCAACATAGGCAAATGAATCTAGATCGACATTGCTGCGCGTCAATTCTAGATTTAACTGGGATACTTCTGCTGCATGTCGTAAAGCGACGTTGACGATCGCACTTTTCAATTCAAGCGCGGCTGTGGATTCGCTGGTTTTCCAAGGTAATGCCGTCTGGCGGACTGTCTCTTGCCAAGCACTAAAGGATTTGCGCGGGGAGAGCCGAATCTCGCCATTTTCATCGGTCGATGCGGTTTTGGACGGATCGCCGCCCCAACTAACGATCTGAGCCACTTCTGGCCGAAACCACAAGATGTAGAAATTTTGAGCGCGCGATACCATCATCGCTAGCATCCCGCTGGCGATATCGCTATAGACTGCGGACTCAGGATATTCCTGTACCAGTCGGACGGTTTGAACGACAGCTTCAGCTTGGAGACGCGGTGCGAGCGAGACTAGTAGCTCGCGTAGCCGATCGACGCTGGGGGTATTGCCGAAGACCGTAAATTCATCTTGAATCGCGATCGCTACCCCAGTCGCACCGACGAGATTTAATAAGTCGGTTGGCGATTGCGTCAGAGCTGTCAAGACATCGGTTTGGCGCGAGATCGACTCAAAAAACGACACTTTGAGCGCATCGATTTCGATCTGATAGTCGCGATCTTGCAAGTCAGCTTTGGCAGTCAACTCAAATGCGGCGATCTGACCGATAAATTCGCACACAGTCCGCAAGAAATAAGGGATTAGTTTTGGCTCGCGGTGATGGCAAGCAATCAATCCCCACAATTTCCCCTCGCGCACTAGAGAAATCGACATCGATGACCGCACGCCCATATTTTGCAAATACTCGATATGCAGGGGTGATATACTTCGCAATACCGACCAGCTCAGATCGAGTGGCTCCTGGGTCAGCGGATTGAGCTGGGGCAATAGTTCGATCGGTTTGTAGGTAATATCCGGCACTAGCCGCAGGTGATTGAGCGCGTACAACAGTCGCGCTGACAGTGGAATATCCGACGCGGGGTAGCGTAAGCCTAAATATGGTACGAGGTCGGGATGTCGCGCTTCGGCAATCACATTCCCATCGCCCGATGGCTCGAACCGATACAGCATCACCCGATCGAATCCTGTAATATGGCGGACGCTCTTGACTAAGTGGTCGCACAGCTCTTCAAAACTGCCACCGCTCTGGAGTGCGGCGATCGGGGCTTTAACCTGTCGATAAAAGTCAAAATAAGCGATCTCCTCGCGGACGGGTTCGGTATATCCTAGCTCGATCTCCAGGACGATCGCGTCCCCCACCCGATGGGTAATACAGTGAGCCGCAATCGTGCCATTCGGTGTTTGGAGATCGACGCGTAAGGGGTTGACATACTCAAAATCTCCCGCCAAACACTGCCCGATCGCCTGAATTTCTGCCGCACCCAGCAGGATACTGACATGTTTGTTTAAAAAGTCTTCAGGCGCGCGACCCAGCCACTGCAAAGTATTGGTACTAAGTTGAACGATGTTGAAGTCCGGTTCGCTGAGGACGAATAGGACTCCATGTGGTTGGATATAACCTGGAATGTGAACGGGTTCGCGATCGCAGTTAGTTAGATTTACAAGTTCGCTAGGTGCTAAGAGCGGTTCTGCTCCGACTTGGTTCTTAGTCATTAGGCTCGATCGTCGCTGAGAGAGGATAATTATATTCTACTAAAATTTGGATTCGTGCTCTAATCTTTTAGTGGGAAGGGAGTACCCTGCGTGGATGGTGGATGGTGGATGGTGGATGGTGGGTGTATATTTCTTGGGTGGGAAGGGAGTAGTGTTTGAAAATGCAAATTGTGATTACTGGGATTGGGTTTAGATCTGCCTTTGGCGATTTAGCAGAGACTTGGCGAGGTCTGATGGACGATCGATCCGCAATTAGATTACACCAACCTTTCGCCGATTTACCGCCACTGCCGCTAGCTTCGATCGATCGCCAGCCGCAACACGTCATCGATCTTACTCACACTGTTGTTACTGAAGCGATCCTCGATGCGGGTTTGAGCTTACCATTACTCGATTGTGGCGTGGTCATCGGTTCGAGCCGCAGTTGTCAGCCTGAATGGGAAAAGTTGACATCCAATCGATCTGTCAAACCAGATTTGACTAATTGGTTAGATACCTTGCCACACAGTCCAGCAATCGCCACCGCTCGATATATCGGCTCTCGATCGGCGGTATTAGCTCCGATGGCGGCTTGTGCGACGGGAATATGGTCGATCGCGCAAGCTGTAGGTTTGATGCGTTCTGGAGCCTGTGAGCGGGCGATCGTGGGAGCGATCGAAGCACCGATTACACCATTGACGATCGCAGGTTTTAGCCAAATGGGTGCGCTGGCGACAACTGGCTGCTATCCGTTCGATCTCCAACGGGAGGGATTAGTCTTGGGAGAGGCGGGGGCGGTATTTATCATCGAGACAGCAGAATTAGCTCGATCTCGTGGTGCCAAAATTTATGGGGAAGTATTAGGATTTGGATTGACAAATGATGCTTACCACATGTGCGCGATGGATGAAGCGGGAACGGCGGGGGCGAAGGCAATTTATCAATGTCTGGATCGATCGAAACTCATACCCACCGACATCGATTATATCCACGCTCACGGTACTAGTACGCCATTGAACGATCGCCGCGAAAGCCAACTAATCGCGCAAATCTTCCCGCATGGTGTCGCAGTTAGTTCGACTAAAGGAGCCACAGGGCATACATTAGGGGCTTCAGGTGCTGTGGGGATGGCATTTTGTCTACAAGCGATCGCGAGTCAAACTTTACCGCCCTGTGTGGGTTTGAAAAATTCCCCATTCGATCTCGATCTAGTCAGGGTACCACGCCAAACAGACGTGAATAATTTACTATGCTTGAGTTTTGGCTTCGGCGGACAAAATGCGGCGATGGCGATCGGGAAATGGCAGCCTAAATCGAGTAATACAGCGGAAAAGACTTAGCCTCTTTAGGTTTGATATAGACAGTTTGCTGTGGTTCCAAGTGTAACTCATCGAATCGATCGCGCGTTAGATGAGCCGAAATAACTTGCCCGTCAGCTAGTGCTAATTCTGCTTGAATCTCCCAGCCCAAATGAATAATCCGCGTCACTGTTGCGGCTGTGAGCGTACTATCTGGCTCAGTCGCGATCGAGATATCTTGGGGGCGGAGATATACTTGAGGATGATTGGCTTCAAACCCATTATTTTGAAAAATATCTGCACTGCTCGGTAACACATTCACAGGGCCGATAAAACTCATCACAAACGCACTCGCAGGTCGATCGTAAATCTCCGCCGCAGTTCCTACCTGCTCGATTTGACCTTTATTCATCACCACGATTTTGTCGGCTACTTCCATCGCCTCCTCCTGATCGTGGGTGACAAATACCGTCGTCACATGTACCTCATCATGCAGACGGCGCAACCAAACGCGTAAATCCTTTCTCACCTTGGCATCCAACGCCCCAAATGGCTCGTCTAGTAACAATACCTTGGGTTCGACAGCTAGAGAGCGTGCCAAAGCTACCCGCTGTCTCTGTCCGCCAGATAACTGTGACGGATAGCGATCTCCCAATCCTGAAAGCTGAACTAGTTCCAGCAACTCATCAGCACGCGCCTTAACTTTAGCTGGACTAGCATTACGAATCTTCAATCCAAAGCCGATATTTTCGCGAATAGTCATGTGCTTAAATAGTGCGTAATGCTGAAATACAAACCCAATATTTCGCTCCTGAACGCTCTGATAAGTTGCATCTGTCCCAGTCAGCCAAATTTTGCCAGTATCGGGTGTTTCCAGCCCAGCAATCAGCCTGAGCAGAGTAGATTTACCAGACCCAGAAGGCCCCAGCAGAGCCACCAGCGCACCCGATTCGATTTCTAGATCGACATTATCGACAGCTTGGAAACTGCCAAATTGTTTCGATACATTTTTTACTGATATGCCCATTATTTAAAATACCTGAATAAATAAATTTTTAGATTAATCGATCGCTGACTTATATTTAATATTATTTATTTTATACCTATTTTAAAATCTATTTACTGAGGATCGATCGGCCAATTAAATCGCATATCCTCCCCCCCATCCGTGAGTTACTACTCCAGATCGAGCGGAAAACCGTGATATCTTAAATATAGTATCCGATCGAACTACTTGTGGAACTCTCTTCTCGACTAGAATACGCTTTAGTTGCTTTGCTAGAAATCGCTAAACATCAGGCTCAAGGCAAACCCCTCAAGGTAAATGAAATCGCCGCTAGTCAGTTATTACCAGAACGATATCTCGATCAGATTTTTACTTCACTCAAACGTCAAGGAATTCTTTCTAGTCAACGAGGGATGAAAGGTGGTTATCTACTTGCTAGAGAACTATGGCAGATTACTTTATTAGATGTAGTAATCGCGATCGAAGGTAGTGGCGATCGCAAGAAAGTCGATCCAACTAGCTCTAATACTCTTGAAAAAACAGTCGTCGTGCAAACTTTTGAAGGCATCCAAGACTCTGTTCGCGATCTTTTAAAAAGTTACACGCTTCAAGATTTAGCTAAAACATTAGAAACTCAGCGGCAAAGCAGTCCAATGTATTACATTTAGGTTGTAGGCTTTAGTTGTAGGTGTGTTAGCGGAGCGTAACGCACCATCTTATAAATGTGTAGGTTGGGTACTTATATATTTAGATTCAGATCCGTCTCATCAACTATGACTTATCCTTAATTCGTGTTTTGCTTTCTAAAATCTCTTTTAAAATCAACGTAACTGCGGCGAGTAAAGCAAGTAAAACTGCTGCTGAGAAAGCGGCTTCGGTGTTATATTGCTTATAAGCTTCTTCCACAAATAAAGGTAAACTTTGAGTCGTATTTGCCACATTTCCCGACACCACCGATACCGCTCCAAACTCGCCCATGGCGCGGGCATTTGTTAATAATACTCCATACATCAAACCCCAGCGAATATTCGGCAGCGTCACGCGCCAAAATATCTGCCAATCGCTAGCACCAAGCGTTCGAGCGGCTTCTTCTTGATCTACACCAGCTTCTTCCAAGACTGGAATTACTTCCCTCACCACAAATGGCATACTTACAAAAGCTGTTGCTAAAGCCATCCCTGGAAAAGCAAACACAATATCGATACCTCTGTCTTGCAACCAGCCACCAAACCAACCTTGACGACCGTAAAGTAGCATGATCATTAAGCCTGCAACAACGGGGGAAATCGATAATGGTAAATCGATAATACTCAATAGTAACGTCCGCCCAGGAAATTTGTGTCGCGCGATCGACCAAGCAGCACACAAACCAAATACTGTATTAATCGGGACGGTAATTAATGCTAGTAATAATGTGATCCTGACTGCACTAAGAAAATGTGGATCGGTCAGATTCGCTATAAATGGATCGATACCTTTGTGGAATGCTTGATAAAAAACATTAATTGCTGGGATATAGATAATCAGAGTAATATACCCGATCGATAATCCGATTAGAACAGTCGGTACCCAATTAAGTTGTTTTTTATCTGGCCCTTGACGGACTAAAGTATTGACAGGATTACTAGTCTTCATAACGTTGACCCCAAGCTTGTAGAATATTAATCCCTAGCAATAATATAAGCGAAATTCCGAGTAAAACTATGCCAATTGTCGTCGCTCCAGCATAGTCATATTGCTCCAACCGTTGGAAGATTAAAACAGGTGCGATCAAATCTTTAAATGGGGTATTGGAAGCGATAATCACCGTCGAACCATATTCCCCGACTGCACGGGAAAATCCCAAAGCCATTCCAGTGAGAATCGATGGTAATAATGGGGGGAGGATCACTTGTCGAAAAGTTTGCCAGTCCGACGCACCCAGACACCAGGCTGCTTCCTCGATATCTCGTTCCAGCTCAATCAATACGGGTTGAACGGTACGGACGATAAAGGGGAGTGAGATAAATAACATTGCCATGCCTACACCCAACCGCGTGAAGGCGATTTTGATGCCAAAGGGAGCGAATAAACTGCCAATCCAACCATTATCACTATAAACTGTAGCTAATGTCAGACCAGCAACTGAAGTAGGGAGAGCAAAAGGTAGATCGATCGAGGCATCGATAATCCGTTTACCAGGAAAATCATACCGCACCAAGACCCACGCGATCGCCGTACCAAAGAGACCATTAATTAAGGTGGCAATGAGCGAAGTCGTAAAGGTAATATCATAGGTGGACAAAGCGAGGGGGCTACTCGCCACTTCCCAGAATCTTGCCCAGCCACCGCTCCCAGCTTTGGCAAACATCGCCCCCAGCGGGAGAAACAGCATCGCGCTCAGGTAAAACCACATGATGCGCCAAGTCCATGAGAGATGACGAATGCGATCGAACCACACTTTCCAAGCTGGTTTGGGTTTGACGAGGTGGGCAGGGATGACGTTGCTCATATATAGAAGTTAAAAGTCTAAATTTCATAGTGCCAGAAAGGATCGCGGTCGAGCGAAACGATAAAATGACGCTGATGTCGTTGAATAATTCCGCGTTCGACTAAAGATCCCACGATCCGAGTCGTCGTAACTCTCGACGTGCCGACAATTTCTGAAATTTCTTGATGGGTTAATAATAGATCGATTAAATGACCGCCCGCCACAGCTTGTCCGAATCTACTTGCCAGCCAATTCAATAATCGCACAATCGCTAGTTCGATACTCCGATTGTGGACAATTTTGATAAATTCTTCGTGATGGCGAAGATGTTGAAGCAGCTCCTCCGTCATATCTCCCAATTGGCTCACCGGAATCGGTTGGACAGTCGTCTTAGTCAAACATTCGATTTCATAAGGCTCGATCGTGGAGAGACTGCTACCCACGATATCCCCTTTCCCCCAGATTCCCAAGACAATCATCTCTCCCGCTTCAGTCCAGGTCAGAGTCCGCACGATCCCCGCTTCAATTTTCCAGAAAAAATCTGACTCCTCAGGTAAGGTTGTCCGGCGTTGGAAGTGACGGTTGATGTTCGTTCGTGTCAGTGTTGGCATCAGCTTTGAGAAATGAATAATCTATCTAAACTTGGCTCTAGGCAACAGCAAAATCGCAAGGCTGCCATTTTTGTTGAAGTCGCTGGATATGTGCGTGGAGTTGTTGACGGTAATCAGTCGGTAAATTACAGGTAGCTGCACCACGCATCACCACTCCTGCATACCAATCATTCGGGGGGTATTCCGTTGACAATTTATCTAATACCACATAAGTCTTCACCTGAACATAATGTCGATCTTGACACCACACATCTACCAATTCATGGCGATAGCCACCTCGGGGTACATGTTCGCGCAGATCCAAAGCCGGAATTAGCCTAGCAGGCAATCGATACAAGACTCCGTGAACTGTTGAATCCCGATCGGGTACGATATCTAATGCCCCACAATTACGATGCTGGGCATAGTAGTAAAAGCCAAGTCGATAGCCTGCAAGCGTTGCCGTACCAATGATGTAAGGCTCGGCAGCTTCTTGCAATGTGCGCTGTAAATCTACAGGGCACATACAGGAACCATAGGCAAAGTAATAGCAAAATAATTCAGATTCTCTACTTAGCATGATGGAGATCGAACCTAGAAAAAATTCATCAACAGTTGTAACAAAACGGTGCCAAGATATCGATATTTTAGATTTTAAAACATCAAAAATATCGATATTGCTATTTGCTAATTATCGCTGACAGAGAATCTTGGCGATCGAGATCGGAACGATTTTCCAGATGATAAGTTGCACCAGTATCAATTGGCACTAAACCATGAGAAAAGACTGCTACCCCTAAAGCCTGGAGATCCGTTAGAGCCTTTTCGATATCTTGGAGATGACCTTCTAAAGTGAGATTAAACCAGCCACCACCAGTGGCTTTGCGGTCTAATACGGCTGCTTTAAAATTGACGATTAGATGATAGTTAGCGATCAGTTTGGCTAAAACTGGCTCCTGATGTAGTTGTTGGGGAATATTAATATCGATCGATTGTAAAAAATTTGGTTGAGATTCATTCAAGGATAGATCGGTCATTTAAAATCACCTCTTTTGGCTTGATAACTAAAAAGCTTGTCTGCGAGTCGGCTGCGCTGAGTACGAGCCGCCCCATTTCAACCTGTAATCTAACTTTTGTGTCTTGGTGTGAGTGTGGTCGATCGCCAAGATCGATACATCTACGGTATTTTTATGGACTTACAGTAGATTCATTTGCGATCTTAGCATGACTTGTGCTAAAGTCGAGATAATAATAACGGTAAGTAGATAGGTAAACAGTAGTAATCTGTTGAAATGCCATTATTTCAGATAGGTAGATAGATGATGAACGATACCCAACCTCTGACCGAGACAAATCGGCACGATTATCCGCAGGATAGGCTTCGCCAACGATCGCTATCGCTGCTAGATCGCATTCAACCTAGAATTACTGCCAACCCGATCGAAGTCGCGATCGCCGATTGGCAAATAATTAAACAACGCGATCCAGCCGCCCGCAATTGGTTAGAAATCTTATTTTGCTACCCTGGTTTTCAGGCAATATCGTGCTACCGATTATTCCATTGGTTGTATTGTCTGGGCGTGCCATTTTTGCCACGATTTATGGCAAGTTTAAATCGGTTTTTGACAGGAATTGAAATTCATCCTGGTGCGACAATTGGCAAAGGGGTATTTATCGACCACGGTACGGGGGTCGTAATTGGTGAAACTGCAATTATTGGCGATGGCGTGGTCATTTATCAAGGCGTAACGCTTGGTGGTACTGGCAAAGAAACTGGGAAACGCCATCCCACCCTGGGCAATAATGTCTTAGTAGGAGCGGGAGCCAAGATTTTAGGTAACATTCAGATTGGCGATCGCACGAGCATCGGTGCGGGTTCGGTCGTATTGAGAGATATTCCCAGCGACTGTACTGTTGTAGGCATTCCCGGACGCGTAATTCGCAATGGTAGTCGCCCGTTGGCGTAGCCTACCGGAGGTAATCGATACATCCCAAAATCAGGACAATTTACCCGATCTCGAAGCTGAAGTCATTAGTAAGTTATTCGATCGAATTAAGAGTTTAGAACAGCAAGTTCGCGACCTCAACGATCGACTGCATCCGACTAGTGCAGGAGAGATCGAAACCGATCGGATTCAGGACGTAGCGGCGAACGATAAAGCGATCGAAGATTTCCTCTATGGTGCAGGAATTTAATTGTTAATAATAATTTAGAAAAGAGCGAATAATTATGAAAATTGCTAATAATGTTACAGAATTAATCGGTAAGACTCCGTTAGTAAGACTCAATCGCATTCCCCAATCGGAAGGTTGCGGAGCAGAAATTTTAGTTAAATTGGAAGGGATGAACCCTGCCGCCTCAGTCAAAGATCGGATTGGGGCGAGCATGATTGCCGCCGCAGAAGCCGCAGGGCAGATCGCACCGGGTAAAAGCATCATCGTCGAACCAACTTCTGGGAATACCGGAATTGCCTTAGCGATGGTCGCCGCAGCTAAGGGTTATCGACTGATCCTAACGATGCCCGAAACTATGAGTTTAGAACGCCGCGCCATGCTCAAAGCCTACGGCGCACAGCTAGAATTAACCCCAGGGGTTGAGGGGATGAAGGGGGCGATTCGCCGCGCCGAGGAAATCGTCGCCAGATTGCCCAATGCTTTTATGCCTCAGCAATTCAACAATCCTGCCAATCCTAAAATTCACCGCGAAACCACTGCTGAAGAATTGTGGGCAGATACCGATGGCGCGATCGATATCATCGTCGGCGGGGTCGGTACTGGCGGTACGATTACTGGCATTGCTGAAGTTATCAAGCCCCGCAAACCGAGTTTTAAAGTTGTGGCTGTCGAACCGATAAATAGTCATGTCTTGTCTGGGGGTCAACCAGGAGCGCACAAAATTCAAGGGATTGGGGCGGGATTCGTACCAAAGGTACTGCGGACAGATCTCATCGATGAGGTAATTCAGGTGACAGATGATGAAAGCATTAACTTCGGTCGTCGGTTAGCCAGAGAAGAGGGGCTACTGTCGGGGATTTCGTCGGGAGCAGCTTTGTGGGCAGCGATTCAAATTGGCAAACGCCCAGAAAACGCTGATAAGCTAATTGTGTTCATTCAACCCAGTTTTGGCGAACGCTATCTCAGCACGGCGTTATTTCAAGATTTGCCAGATATCGAAGTCGTTAAGTTGCCTTCGCTAGCTGGTGTTTGAGCATTCAAACAATACGACCTTTGAAAGGGTTGGGATATAAAGCCGCTTGGCTTTCGATCCCAACTTCAAATCGACAATTAGACCGAGCATACGCCACGCACAACAACACGTATCCAGCGGCAATTTGTGCTGGCTTGAGACACAATTGGGCAGATCCATCGACCTCGCCTGAGATTAATTTTGCAGCACAAGTGATGCAAGCACCATAGCGGCAACCAACAGGTAAACGCAAACCAGATTGTTCGATAGCATCTAAAATCTGGACATCGGGAGCGACATCAATTGCGATGCCGCCCCGATTTACCAATTCAACTCGATATGTATCCATCTAGATCCAAATATCTGAAGTACAACCACCGCCAGGATAGCGCATCTCATGAGCGCGCGCCGCACCTTTGGGTTCGCGCCCAAAATCGATGTAAAAATCTTCGTTAATTGAGAGTCCACCCTTGTCGAGATCGCAATCAATTTGCAACATATAAGATCCAGTTTTGTTCATGTCTGGATAAAACTGATTATCCCAAGTGCTAAATAGCGAACTCGTGACGTATAGCCGCTTGCCATCCAAGCTCAATTGCAGCATTTGAGGGCCACCTACTAACTTCCGCCCGTTAATTTCACCACATTGCCCCAGCAAGCCCCCACACCAGACTTGCCCGACTAACTGGGGCTGGGCGGGATCGGTGATATCATACTGGCGAATATCTCCATGCAACCAGTTGGAGAAATAGAGATAGCGATCGTCCAACGAAATCAACAAGTCTGTAATTAGCGATGGGACGGGAAAATCCCAACCGGCTAACTCGACTGCTGGCACATCGACAACTTTAGTAACTTGCCAATCATCGTTATCTCGATGCCAGTGCCAAATATTGCTACTTAGAGCCGCCCCGACATAGCCGTGCGTGCTATCGGGATTGTGAAGAAAGCGAACTTCTAAGGGAATTAAGCCCTCCGCACCCAAATCGACAGTTTGGATGACTTCCCGCTTTTCCCAGTCCCAAAAGTGCAAATGTTGACCGTAATTACCCGCTGCCACATCCTGGAGATCGAAGCCTGGATAAAAGGTTTTGGGTGCCGCCCACTCGCTGCTAACCATCACGTTATGACGCGGTTGGTACCAGAAGTCATAGTTAAACTTCATCGACTCGGCTTGGCGTTCCCACCGTCCCGCGATCTCAAAGTTTTCATCTAGGAGTAAAAATCCACCTGGAGCATTACCCTCCGCATCGCCGAGCATCGACACCATAATTTGACTATTAGCTAAACAGTGAACGGTATGGGGAGCCGTCAAATTAGTTTTAGCCTTAATATCTTCTGGCTCGATGACTTTGTGAATTTTGGGTGCTTTGCTGTCAGAAGTATCCACAATATAAATCCGACTAGAGCGTATGCCTGGAATCACCAAGAATCGCCGAGATTTGCTACTATCATCGTGACAAGAACTGCAAGCATTCCAGCCAAAATGATGCAACTCGTCACCGATATACGGCATCGGTAAACGGTGAATTACTTGACTATAAGTAGGCGATGCGGGATCGCTATCGATCGTGGTGAGATAGTCAGGCTCTTGGATACCTGTACCAGTATAAAGTGCGATCGTATATAACAATTGCTCCCGCTCTGCTGTCATCGCTGCTTGCGGAGATTCATAACCAGGGCCACAACATTGATGTGCCATATCTTCATGCTCCAATTTGATGTCGCTGTATGCAATTAAATTCTTTCCATCCGATCGATCTTACACTCTAGATTGAGGGGTCTGAGTCTGATGAATTTTCAATCGTCCCTCGATCGAAAATTCATCAGTTTATCCCTCTAAAAACTTTTTTATAGAAAATATCGCTGGCTTCCCGACCATCTTTCGCCTTGAATGTCAACAAGCCGATCCTACCTGATTTTGATATCGAAATCACGTTGATTTAGAATTGTGGATTCAATCGAGATTGGGTAGAAAAAGACATTGGTTTAGTCTCTGCTAGAGATGAACCAACATCTCTAGGACTATTTTTTCTCAGCTTGAATCTTGTCGTAGATACCGCCGTCGTCGAAGAATTTTTTCTGAACATCATCCCAACCACCATATTCTGCTACAGTCCCTAAAGTTTTAATCTTCGGGAACCGTGGATCTGCCACTGTCGCCGCTGGACGATAGCCCAGCTTGACAAATTCGGCTTGAGATTCAGGCGCGAACATGTATTTGACAAAAGCTTCAACGACTTCGCGATTGCCGTGTTTATCGACATTTTTATCGACAATCGCGACGGGAGTATCGATCGCAACATTAACCTCTGGCACTACATAATCGAGCGGTTGACCTTTTTCTTTAGCAAAGATCGTCTCATTTTCGTAGTTTAGTAAAGCATCCCCCTGTCCCTGTTTGACAAAAGCATCGGTGGCTTCTCGCGCATCTTTAGGCTGAACGACGACGTTTTTGAAGGCGGTTGTGACAAATTCTGTGGCTTTGGCTTCATTTCCGCCAGATTTAACGGCACTATTCCATAAGGCTAAGAAATTCCATCTTGCTCCACCGGACGTTTTGGGATTGGCTGTCACCCATTTGACATCGGGACGCGCCAAATCGGTAAAGGATTTAATTTGTTTGGGATTGCCTGGGCGGGTAACAATCGCTACTACAGACTGAGCGACAATGCCTTGATTGGGTAACTTTTTAGCCCAATCTGCCGATACGAGTGAGGCTTGAGCTAATTTATTGACATCACCTCCCACCGCCAGATGCACCACATCCGCTGGCAAACCATCAATCACCGCACGGGTTTGAGAACCCGAACCGCCATATGTCTGCTTGAAAGTAACTTTTTGATTGTGTTCCTGTTGCCATTTCGCCACGAACTTTTTGATAATTACATCGTGAGCAGCTTTGGGTATAGCGTAGCCAACTAGAGTGATTTCGACATCTTTTTTTTGTCCTGCACCAGACTGAGGATTGCTAGCTGAGGGAGTATCGCCACCCCTGCCGCAAGCAACTAGAGAAAGGCTCAAACCCGCACCAATCAATACTCCTGCTATCGAGCTTGTCACCCTTTGGCTGACCGTCATGACGTTACCTCTTAACATCTACTGTATTTAGATCGGAATAGTGTTCAAATCTAAATATTATCTTAGCAACATCCCTAGCGCAGGTCAACAGAATTGCTGTTGCTTGCTGGATATCGTTACAAAAATCGCCCTATTCTCCATATATTAATGACCTCTGACTGAGGGGTTTACAAATCGCATACAGGATCGCAATAATTGAGAATGTCAGTAGAATTACAACCACTGGAAACTTACCAATTAATTCTCCTGGTAAAACGCTAAGAAATTGTTTAGGCTGGGTGACTAGACTCCAACTATTGAATCTAAGGAATCGTCCGATATAGATCCCGATCGCACACAATAGATGTAAGCTTAATTCAGTTAGAGCTGTGTATCGATCGAGCTGATATTTTATTAAATATTTACCGACATTAATCAAGGAAAATACATAAGCAAACCAGCCAACCCCAATAAATACGATATAAATTGGTAAAATAACTAAGGTAACGACCCATGCAGAATAGATTGTCCGTACAGCCGCATAAAAATGAATAATGTCTGTTAAAATATAAGGTGCATTAGGTAGAATCACAATAAATAGAAATAATCCGATCCACCATAAAATTGACCGATTTCGGTCTTGAAGGATTGGTGATTTCGATCGCGAGAGACTATTTAATATCATAATTAGTCCGATCGAGATGGCGATAAAAATCAATCTAACTCCCCACAAGGAAATTATAATTCTTTCTAAGGCTTCGAGTAAATTACCATTATTGTATTTTTTAATACCGACAATAAAGCTGAGACTTAATAGAATATAAGTACTCCAACAAAACAATCGCGATCGAGGCTGGTAAAAGAGCGAAAAACTCAAAGCCAGTGGTACCAATGCTAAAAAAGTATTCCAGGCAATCCGACCGATATCGCTGGCAATAACTTGAGTAAGTGGATCTGTCCAGTTAGAGATTTGGGCTAAGAGCATTTGACCTCCTGGGATCGGATCTAAGATCGATTGCTAACTTCCAACGATCGACTTCAACTAATCTAACAACTTTTACGTTTGAGCCGTGTGGGAATCCCGATGACAACACGTTGATAAAGCCTGTCGAACTCTCGATCGAAATGTGCGGCGACGATCGGGTTATCCTGAATTACCAATAATGTCTCATCATTCCGATAATTTGCAGCATTTGACCAATTATGCGAACCAGTAATCACAGTTCGTCGATCGATGATGCCAAACTTATGGTGGAGTAAATCTCCAGTGGGTAAAGTCGGTACCCCAATCGCCAATGGCAAGTTAGTTGCTCCAGCCGTCTGACAGAGATTGGCATCGACCCCCATTAGTGGCAAAGCCGAACTATAATCTCGATAAGCGAACTGTCGATCGATTACTCCCCGCACCTTCACACCGCGCTGAGATTGAGCTTGTAAAATATTACCCAGCGCAGGCTCCGAAAAGACAAATAGAGCCAAATCGACTTGTTGTTGGCTAGTACCGAGCAACTTACCGATCGAGCCGTTACTACTATCTTCCCACGCTTGCTGCTGAGAAGTCGGCGAAAATTGCACCAAGACGCGGGTTTTACCTACAAGTACTTCAACTGCTGGACGTGTGGGTTTACGTGCCTTAAACTGGCTAATTTGGCTACCTGTAGTGCCATCTCCCCACATCAGGTTAAACTCAGTCGCAAAGGCAGCGGCTAATTCCCCACTGTCAATCTGGACGAGATTATTTTGATTCCCCTCACTATCTGGATGACTAAAATCTCCATAGATATCACTCATCGTCCAATTTGCTGAAGTGACAATGATTTGATGTCTGTCTACTAGCATGAATTTATGGTGCATCAAGCCACTTCCCTTAGAACCATCCGCAGTATCATCAAGGATGGGGATTTTGGCATTCCGCAGGATAACTAGTGCATCGCGCTGGTTAATCTCATCCTGAGTGAGAGTTCCATTGCCATCGATATCTACCAATTTTTGAAATTGTTGATAACGTTCGCGCTCTCGTGGTGTCAATCCATCGATTTCGGCGGCTGTCAATTCACTCAATGGACGACTATATTTGTGTTCCAAAATTACCCGCACCTTGATTCCAGCCTGTGATTTAGCTGCTAAAGCTTGGGCGATATTGGGTAATCGAAACTCTTGTACTGCTACGTCGATCTGTGACTGTGCCGAGTCGATGGCGACAATTAACTTAGCTGCCAAATCTGTGCCTTGTCTGGTTTTGCGTCGGTAAGGTTCGGTAAACTCGGACGATCGATCGTGATTGAAATAAACTTGAATCGACTCATCTTGTGGTAAAGGTAGTAGTTTCGCGTTTGTCGATGGGGAACGGAACCAAAACCAATATCCACAAAAAATGGCAACACCGATGCTTCCAAGAGCTAAACTAGATAAGAGAGAGGAGTGTGATGTGCCCAGAGCACTGCTAAATCGTCGAAATTTCACCAGAAAACTCACAAACTATGAATGATAAACTGTGTATTTATAGCTCATGACTACTAATACGGTGACGATCTCAGTCACTTCCAACGGTTGAAGTGTACTTGAAGCATTGTATCATTTATTACTCATGTGTTGTTGAATATCACTGCCTAGCTGACGATAAACTTCTAAAATTGAAGAACGTTGTTCGTTCAGCTTTGCTGGAATCAAGGCAATCGTTAACTAGATCTCAGCGCGAGGGTATACTGAGATCGACGACAATGCTGACGATCGGAGCATCTGGATTAGATCTTCACTCAGTTAGATCGGCAGAATCGACATCATTGTTTAACTTCCCATGCAGTTAATTTGTAACTGCTTACCTACCATTTTTACTAAATACATTAGATATCGGGGTATATATTATGAGCAGACGCAGAAAAATGTTTCAATGCGGTCATAAAGGCTATGGACAGATTTGTCACCGTTGCCTCCAGGAGGAGGTAGATGTAAATGAAAAGAAAGAGAAAAAACGGACTTGGCATGATAGTTTTGCATTCGATCCGATCGATCTAAAAAGCTTACCATCTCATGTGGTTTTAAAAGCTAGAAATATTATTATCGGTTTACAAGATCGCAGGAATTATCGAGAATTTGGTGGAAAAAGGCTGCGCCATAATCGATTGGTAATTAGTATTCCTGTGACCCGCAATTATCGCATGTTATGCTTTGAGCTAGATGGTGTTCTTCAACCCAAAGAAGTGCTATCCCATGAAGACTATAATATCTGCAAACCAGGCAGCTAGCAGGAGATTCAGCTATCTTTTTAGCTGAATCTAATTGCAAAAAATGACTGAAAAATAATTATTCACACTAGTCCATGCAGATTTATCTAGATCATAGTGCGACAACTCCCACGCGCACTGAAGCGATCGCTGCCATGCACCGAGTTCTCACCTCAGAATGGGGCAATCCTTCGAGTATCCATCAATGGGGCGAACGCTCCTCAACCTCGATCGAACAAGCGAGATTTCAAGTAGCAGCATTAATTAATGCCAACCCCGATGCGATCGCGTTTACATCTGGGGGTACTGAAGCTAATAATCAAGCGATTATGGGGGTAGCAAATCGGTATGATATCCCCCAACATTTGATTATTTCTAGTGTGGAACATTCCTCAATTAGTGCGCCAGTTCAATGGTTAGAAAATCGCGGGTGGCAAGTAACTAGATTACCAGTAGATCGATCGGGGCGCGTAAATCCTGACGATTTGGCGACGGCAATACGTCCGAATACCGTACTGGTATCGATCATCTATGCTCAAAGTGAAGTCGGAACTATTCAACCGATCGTGGAATTAGCCGCGATCTGTCGTCAGTACCAAGTTTACTTCCATACGGATGCCGTTCAAGCTGCGGGTAGAATAGCGATCGATGTTCAAATGGGGATCGATCTCCTGTCGATCTCCAGTCACAAACTTTATGGGCCACAGGGTACAGGCGCACTATATATCCGTCCTGGTTTAGAATTAGTGCCGCTCTTAGCTGGTGGCGGACAAGAAATGGGCTGGAGATCGGGAACTCAAGCCGTT
This sequence comes from Chamaesiphon sp., assembly GCF_041737865.1. Taxonomy (NCBI): domain Bacteria; kingdom Bacillati; phylum Cyanobacteriota; class Cyanophyceae; order Gomontiellales; family Chamaesiphonaceae; genus Chamaesiphon; species Chamaesiphon sp. Next base: position 10,918 of record NZ_JBGSQZ010000335.1, on the reverse strand, counting down.
CCCCAAATTGCGGGATTCGGTGTGGCGGCGGAGTTAGCCAGTGAAGAATTAGCGGCTGAAAATCTGAGATTAATCGGTTTGCGCGATCGATTCTTCGATCTATTGTCCGATTGTCCGATCCTTATCCCCACAGGCGACAAAATTCACCGCCTCCCCCATCACCTCAGCTTTTGTCTGGCGATCCCCAGTTGTCATTCCCAAGCACCCATCACTGGTAAAACGATCGTCCGACAACTCAACCTCGCCGGAATCGGCATCAGTTCTGGAGCCGCTTGTGCCAGTGGCAAACTTACTCCCAGTCCCATCTTATTGGCGATGGGATACAGCCAAACTGATGCAGTCGGCGGAATTCGGCTGACACTCGGCAGAAGCACCACCCCAGCCGATATCGACTGGACGGCAATGGTGTTGAAGCAAATTCTCGAAAGGCTGACTCCACAGTTAGTCTGTGTATAGTTGCCTCGTGGCAATAGGATCGAAAAAGTCTTACCTAATTCAACTGAGCTTATTTACACACTTTTTTGACGTTGGGCAACTGACTAGCTTTATCCCACCAAGTTCGGAGTTTTGGCGTTTCGGCTGTCACCGCGTCAAATACTGGAGTTTGGGCAAGGTAAACAAAGATCGGGATCAGATAGAAATCGGCGATGCTCACATTGTCACCGAGCAGATATTGACTACCTCTAGCAATAGACTCGATCGCTTTGAGTGCAGTTTGGGTAGGCGCGATCGCATTTTTTACTTTAGCCTCATCAGTTTTGCCACCCTGACTGGGGACGATGAGACTTTGAATTACAATGGTACCGATCGCTGGAGCATACAGATAGCTATCGATAATCGCCATGATTTGACGCATCCGTGCTTGCAGCATCGGTTCGGCGGGGCTAAACTTTCGCTCGGCTAAGACTGTATCGAGGTATTCAGTAATCGCCGCCGTTTCATAGAGCAGTTCGCCATCTACTTCCAGAGTAGGCACCTTACCAAAGGGATGCTTGGCAAGGTACTCTGGCGACTGGCTTTCGCCATTGAAAATATTGACGCTCTTGAGGGTATACTCTGCGCCGATTTCCTCTAGCAGCAGCCGCACAGTTCGGACATAGGTACTAGCAGTTAATCCGTAAATAAGTAGTTTTGACACGATCGATCCTCAAGATGTTCATTTCCTAATTATGAACGAGTCAGGAGATATTGACCATTGCCATTGTATTGGCCATCGCAAGTCGCAAAAGCTGATGCCAGCATCAGCAAATAGAACCGCCAGATCCGCCGAAATTTGGCGTAGTCCATCTGATAATCTAGCAGCTTAATACTGTCTTGAGCAGCATCGAATCGCTCTAACCAGGCTGTAAATGTTTTGTGATAGTTCATCCCATTGATGTACCATCGATCGATCGTCTGGAGATCGCGATTGTGGCTGGGCACCGCATCATAATTCCAGTAACGACCGTGTGGGAAAATATACTTGTGAGTGAAGCCAGACGACATATTATTCGGAATCCGGGCGGTAATAATATGAATGAATACCTTACCATCACTTTCGAGCAGAGATGCCAGTTTTTGAAAAGCATTGGTGAGATTTCCAACGTGACAAAAAACACCGATCGAGAGAATTTTATCAAATTTTTCGGCAAATTCTACCTCGTTCAAATCGCCTTCATACAGTGTAAATCTATCCGAACTCAAGTAGCTGTTGGGATCTTGCATTTTGTGGCGGATGTACTCGCACTGATGATGACTCAAATTCAACCCTGTAAACCGCACATTGGGAAATTTAGACATAATGTAGTTGGGGACACAACCCCAGCCGCAACCAAAATCTAAGATTCGATCGCCATCGACGATCTCTAGTTTTTCAATGACTCGATCGATCATCTGGATTTGGGATGCTTCTAGATCTGTCGCGCCATCTTCCCACAAGCCCATACTGTACTTAGGATAGATAATGTCCCAATCTCCCAACATTTGATTGAGCATCGCTTGGGGTAAGTCATATTGCACCTTCATCAATTCTGGCGAAGATTCTGCCAATCGATCGGATTCATTTAATACCCATTCATAGGGGGCGAGTAAACCTGGGGCGTGTTGAAATAACATCGACATTGATGTGTCCATCATCGATCGAAAGACCGAATCTGGAATTTCTAACCCATTAATATAAGCTTCCGCTAGTGCCATTTGAGACACATTCAAAGCACTAGCCATCAATCGTGTTGCCTTATAGCCGATCGAACTTTTTAGAGTTACATTTCCCACGCTCGGAGAATATGTTTGACTAGTTGAAAATAAATTTTTTGAAGTCATTTTTTTCTCCATCGCTTAAAGGACTGCTCCACTAAAAGCTCAAAAGCCTTGCTAGCAAATGATTTATTATCAAAAGCTACAGCAGTAAAATATCTGTCAAGGGTCAGTGCTGTTTCCCTTAGCAGTTCGATCGAGAGATCGAAATACATTGAGATTAACTTGATTGGAGCTACTACTATTGAAACAAATAAATGTGAGGAAATTGTGAGTTTCGATGAAGTGCTACTGGGGCAGATCGTTCGCGAAGCGTGGGCTTTGCCCAATCGCTGGTACTAAATCTAATCGATACTTATATAGAGCTACTGGAGATCCGAGTGTACTGAGAGATCGCAAGTAGTCAGGATCTTGAGGTGAGAGATAGATTGCTGAAATCTGAGTGGCGGTAATTGTCGGTGTGGGAGTGGATGAAAATTGGTAATTAGTCGTTGTTTCGACAGTATTTAGATAAATTGTCGAACTAGTCCGAAAAACTTGTTGAGACACTTCGGTAGAAATGAACCGATTGGGGTTGAGAGTTTCTCGTTGGAGTAGCCGCTGAGAATCAGCATCAAATCCTGTCACAAAAGCCTCTAATTGCCGATCTTGAGTAAGTCGGGTTATTTGTTTAGTCGGATTTTGAGGATCTATTGTCACCGATTGAACATTAGCTGCACCTAGATAAGCAATAGCAATATTTAAGCCATTAAATGCTCGATCTGCAACAATTTGCGGTGCGGGTAAACTAGATTTGAGTCGGGGAAGATTGAGTGGTGAAAATTTGAGAGCTTTAGTGGGATCTGTCGGGATGAATTGGACTGTAAAGTCGATCGGTTTATTGATATTGATATATTGCCGATTGCTTTCAAAGCCAGGAGTGACTATTTCGGGTGCTAAGGGGGCGATTTGTTCGATTAGGGTACTTGTAGCAACCCACCGTCCTAGAAACCACTCAGGATAGGTCAATTCGCCCTCATGCTGCCTGACGAATGGTTGACGATCCCAATTTGGATATCGATCGATCCTGTCGCTTAATGCTCCGGCGATCGCGCCCTGAGAGCTGCACCACCAAATCGCGATCGCACCGATACAGGTCAAAATTTTCTGGACTAAACTATTCATATTTTGGTGGCGTGGCTTTTCAGGGAATTGTTTTTATTAGCTGCTTGTATTGAGCGAATCGGCAGGCGATATATACTTGTGAGTTGCGAGTTTTTTTAGTGTGGGCAGAACCCGGATCTGGGGGTCGGAACCCCCAGACCCCCCGTTGAGGAGCGATTCGCGCTCGTCGGGTTCCCCGACGGTTTAGCGAATCAAGACAGCGGAACGCCGCCCCTCAAACTCCCCTGCGTATGGATGGCTGGTGGAAAGCTGAGAGCGGCATTCGCTCCATTTTAGATTTTAGTTGGAGGTTACTCGATCGTTATGTATAGCAATCCTAAATGAAAAGCTAGGTTGATGTAGGGTGTGTTAGGCACAAGCCGTAACGCACCAGTATTTGATACTTATCGCAATTTTCTTAACCCTAACTGAGATTATTTAGTTCTCAAAAGTGGTGTAGGGACAATTCATATGCCTACATCACTTTTGAGTGATACCCCTTGCGGGTATTACCCTCGGCTCACAAGACCTTGCACTGTCCGTAATGTCGCAATAAGTGATCGCATAATACTAGTGCAACCATCGCCTCCACCATTGGTACTGCACGGGGTAAAACACATGGATCGTGTCTGCCTTTGGCTGCTAGAGTTGTTTCTAACCCTGATTGGGTGACAGTATTTTGCTCTTTGCGAATCGTTGCTGTCGGTTTAAAGGCTACTCTGATGATGATATTTTCGCCATTAGAAATTCCGCCTTGGGTACCGCCAGAGCGATTGGTACGCGTGCGAATTTCGCCATTTTCATCTGGATAAAACTCATCATTGTGTTCGCTACCTGTGAGCAGTGTACCTGCGAAACCCGAACCAATTTCAAAACCCTTGGTGGCGGGGAGCGACATCACCCCTTTGGCGATATCTGCTTCCAACCTATCGAATACTGGAGAGCCTAAACCTTTGGGGACATTGCGTACCACGCATTCTACCACTCCGCCGATCGAGTCGCCTTCCCTGCCAATCGCTTCAATTCGATCGATCATCTGCTCTGCACATGTCAGATCTGGACACCGCACAATATTACTTTCTACCTGCTCCATCGTCACAGTGTCGGTATCGACAGTTGCTTCGATATCCTGAATCCGCTTGACATAGCCGATGACTTCGACATGATTAAAAATGTGTAGAATCTTCTTGGCAATCGCCCCAGCAGCTACTCTTCCAATTGTTTCCCGCGCTGAAGATCTACCGCCACCTTGCCAATTCCGAATCCCATATTTGGCATCATAAGTCGCATCCGCATGAGAGGGACGATAAGTCTGCACCATCTCATCATAGTCTTGAGACCTGGCATCTTTATTTCTCACCAGGATACTAATCGGTGTCCCCGTAGTTTTCCCTTCAAACACCCCAGACAGAATTTCGCAGGTATCAGTCTCCTTGCGGGGTGTTGTAATCTTACTCTGTCCGGGACGGCGACGATCGAGTTCAACTTGGATTTCCGTTGCACTAATCTCTACCAGCGGCGGACAACCATCAATGATGACACCTACCCCACCCCCATGCGATTCGCCATAGGTTGTAATTCTAAATAAATGCCCAAATGTGTTGCCCATCTTACTCGATCTTCAGTGATTATTTACTAGTTTACCCTGCATGGCAGGGCAGAGAATATTTGAGCTGGTGTCCGAAAATTTTAAACTGTAGGCGTTGTGTTCGATCGTTTATGTATCTCTGTAGAGGCGGTACTTCATGCTTGCCCTCTGAGGGTTGAGATTCTCATTTAGGATTGCTCTAGTAGTATTGTTGCTCGTGTCATCAGTCCATCACAGAATACATGAACTATTAGTGTGGATATATTACGCTATAGATAGTGGTTGGAAAAAGTCAATATCCCTAGATACGATCGCTCTGCTTTGTTTTGATTGATTTCGGTTTTTTTAATAAATTTAGATTAGAATATTGATCCCTCCTCACACTGGCATATCACTATGGTACCAACCAATTTAGATCGTGCCCATCATACAGAACTAGTTATTGATAGTAATATCGATCGAGCATTAGTATCACTTAATTTTAGATCTTTACAGGCAAATTCTGCTTACGATCGATTGTTTATTTCTCCACAAATTTCTCGAAATAATAGCGGTCAGATTGTGCCAAGTTGGATGAAAAGATATCATCACTGTATCAAGGGTGGTTGGTGGTGTAATGGTCTCGATCCTTTGAATAATTGGCAACCGATGGAATGGGGAACATTTAAGCCAAATCATCCAGCTAAAAATCAGGATGGAAAGATCATTAAATACGAGCATCCACCCACGATCTCGACCAGATTATTTTGTTTGCGAGTAACTAAAGAAATCTGGATTCAGACGGCAAGTTTATTTAAAGTAAAATTGCCTGGAAAAATTGAGGTGGATTCACAGGGTGAAGCGATTGGTTTTTGGCAATGGATCGTCGATCGACAAATCCCGATCGTTGTCTGCGAGGGTGTGAAGAAAGCGGCTGCCTTATTGACTTATGGCTATCCGGCGATCGCCTTGCCAGGGATTAATAGTGGCTATCGAGTCATGCGCGATTTTCAGGGTAATACTATTGGTAGAAATATCATTCCCGAACTGGCTATATTTACACGAAAGAAGCAAGAAATATCAATCTGTTTTGATTATGAATTAGTCCCTCACAAAGCGAAGTTATTAGATACAGCGATCGTTCATTTGGGCGAACTATTACAGCAGTCTGGTTGCAATGTTAAAGTAATTAGATTGCCAGGGCTAGAAAAGGGAATTGATGACTTTATTGTGGCGCAGGGAGTTAGTGCTTTTACAGAAATTTATCAGCAAGCATTAGAATTAGAAGTAGATCTGGCTCGATCGAAGCGACATAGTGAATTAACTTATCCAGCTAATCTAATCATGGATCGTCGATATTTACATCGGATCGATTTCCCTAGTAGTGGTATTGTTGGAGTAAAATCGTCAAAAGGGACGGGTAAAACTACGGCACTCATTCCGGTAGTTGCGATCGCTCAAGAACACAATCGTCCAGTATTGTTATTGACACATCGAATCCAACTAGGACGATTTTTGTGTCAGCGAATTGGCGTAAATTGGATTAACGAACAGCTTCCAAAGCAACAATCTGACAGCCTGGGTTTGTGTCTAGATTCCATGTGGAAACTGAATCCTGCCGATTGGGAAGGTGGGGTAATTATTTTAGATGAAGTCGAACAGTCACTCTGGCATTTACTCCATAGTTCCACCTGCAAAAAAAAGCGGCTAGCGATTTTAAAAACCTTTCAACACCTAATTGCTAGAGTCGTCGAGACAAATGGACTAGTCATCGCTCAAGATGCAGATTTGTCAGATATCTCGATCGATTATCTCAAGCGATTGGCTAATAATGAGGTAGAGCCGTGGATTGCGATCAATAAATGGCAAGCCGAGCGGGGATGGGATGTGTATTTCTACGATAGCCCCAATCCTACCGCGCTGATCCACCAACTAGAATTAGATCTCCGTGCTGGGCATAAATGCTATGTTACCACTGACAGTCGATCGGGTCGCTATGGCTCTGATACGATCGATCGCTATATCAAACAAACCCTCAAGCAACTCGAAGACAGTTATACCAAAACTCTAGTAGTTTGCAGTCATACTACTAATACTACCGGACATCCAGCCGTAGATTTTGTTTCATCGATAAATACTCAAGCTCCAGAATACGATGCGGTATTTGTAACGCCGACTTTAGGCACAGGAGTAAGTATCGATGTCAAGCATTTCGATCGAGTATATGGGATTTTTCAAGGAGTAATCCCTGATGCGGAAGTACGTCAGGCATTAGCTAGAGTTCGCGCTAATGTACCTCGATATATCTGGTGTGCTAAACGTGGGATGGGCACGATTGGGAGTGGTAGCAATAATTATCGATCGCTTGCTTATTGGTATCAAGAGAATTACAAAGAAAATTATGCACTGATGTGTCCACTTACCCGAATTGATGTCGATTTACCCTTTGTTTTCGATCCGATTCACTTACGAACTTGGGCAAAATTTGCCGCGAGAATTAATGCTTCAATTACGCTATATCGGGATGCTGTCAAAGCGGGATTGATTGGTGAAGGACATCAAATCCACATTATTAGTGAAGATCGCGATCGAGAGAGCTTGCAAGAACTCCGCACTGCACTGATGCACGCCACCAAAACAGATCCTCAAAAATCTCTAGAAATCATGCGAGAAATTGCTGACATTCATAAAGGTAAATCTCAACGCGATCGCGAATATAATCTCATCGGTACTCAAACTAAAAAAATTCAACAACAAGTCAAACTCCAATCAGCACAGGCGATCGCGACTGCATCAGATCTCGGACATCGCGACTATCAGTATTTAACTAACAAGCGATTTATCACCGACTTAGAACGCGCTCAGATCGAAAAATATACACTGCAACAGCGATACGGTGTCACCGTTACTCCCGAACTAAAACTGAAGGATGATAAAGGTTATTATGGGCAACTACTCACTCATTTCTATCTACTCAATCATCAACAGTATTTACCCCGATCGATTTATTTAGTTTGGGATCGAGATCTAGAAGCTAGACCAGATCGAGTCTTTCTACCTGATGCTAATCATCACATTCTCAAAATTCAAGGACTACTAGCATTAGGTATTATTAACTTTTTAGAACCCAATCGACAGTTACAAATTAGCGATCCAGATCTGATTTCACTCAAAAAAATCAGTTATCTGTGCAGCCAACATATCAAACGGGCGATCGGCATCGATATGCCCAATTATAGTAATGGAGAAGTCAACCCGATTTTAGTGCTCAATCGCTTCTTACAGCTCTTGGGTTTGAAAGTTCAACCCATTCAGTCAGGATTGGATCGAGACAAAATTGCTGGTACTTATCAACTCGATCGATCTTTATTAAATGACGGTCGTGCCGAAATATTTCAGGTCTGGCAACATCAACAAAGCCGAGAACTCATCCATTCAGCTTCATAAAAGATCCCCGACTTCCTTGAGAAGTCGGGGATCTAAATTAGCGATTGCTACTCATTGCTGGAGCTTTGCCAGAATTAGGACTAGCCAGATTAGGTTTGTTTTGTAATACAGCGACCGCGCGTTGGTACTGCGGATCTTGAGTACTTCCCATCAAAGCGGGAGAATCAGCAAGGTTTCGTTGCTCCAATGAGTTGAGATCGACTTTCACATCAGGAGTGACCCCTTTATGCCCGATGTCGGTACCATTAGGAGTATAGTAATGAGCGACAGTCACCGCCATCCCTGAGCCATCTGAGAGCGAATGTACGGATTGAACTAGAGCTTTCCCAAAAGTTTGGGTACCGACTATCTGTGCGCGGCGATTGTCTTTGAGTGCGCCCGCGAGAATCTCGCTGGCACTTGCGGAATTACCATCAACCAAGACAGCCATCGGTAGTTGAGTCAAAGCACCTTGCACGGCGCGAAAATCTTCATTACCACCTTTGCGATCGACTGTTTTGACGATCGTGCCATTATCTAACCACATCCGAGCAATTTCCACACTAGCCTGGAGTAATCCACCAGGATTTCCACGCATATCGAGCACATAAGCACTCACTTGCTTGCGATTGAGATCTTTGATTGCCTTTTGCATCTGCTCGGAAGAGTGGGAGCTAAATTCTGATAAACGGATGTAGCCGACTTTGAGATTGCCTTCCTGTTTGGCTTCGGAGAAGACGGACGATACCTCAATTTGGGCACGGGTGAGGGGGATATCAAAGGGACTGTTGCCACCACGAGCAATTTTGAGCGTAATAGATTTGCCAATTTCGCCCCGAATCAATGAGATCGCGCCTTCTAGCTTCATATTTTTGGTAGACTTACCATCGATCGCGAGGATGATGTCTCCAGTCTTGATTCCGGCTTTAGATGCGGGCGAATTTTCGATCGCTTCGGCGACTATTAGCTGCCCAGTGCCGGGGTTAGCCTCTAGTCTGATCCCCACGCCGGACATTTCACCACTGGTTTGATTATTTAGTGATTGGAATTGCTGTGGATCCATGAACCGAGTGTAAGGATCGCCCAATTTTTTGAGAGTCGATCGGATCGCTAGATATGCTTCTTGGCGGCTGCTATATTTGCGCTTGAGCAGTTCCATTCTGGTTCTTTGCCAGTCCAAACGATTGAAAGTACCGTCTACATACTCACGATTGACAATCTGCCAAGCCTCGTCCACGATCGCTTTGGGACTGTCTTTATACGCCGCTAAGGTGGAACTAGCAAAAATCGGTAGCAATGTTGTCAGACAGGCTCCAGTAAACATTGCTCCACGCAGAACTAGTTTATACTGCCAAACAGATCGGAATTTAGATGGATCGGTCATAGGAATAATTGTGGCGTTGCTGGGAGGTGATTACTTGGACATTGGCGGAGTAGATCGGCACGATAATCGATCGAACCCGTTCAAACGTCTAGAGGCTGGACTTGTGTCTTTGATAATCTAACTTAATCTAGCTAATTTTGCTTGCACAACTGTTGCTTTTACTTGAATATTTGTGAATAAGATTAATAAAAGTTAATTCGTGGTAGCAAAATATCTATATCTAATAATTTTAGTCTACTGAAATCTCAATTGTCATCAATCTGGTCAAATTGGCGACATCGGGATGTGGTAGAGATCGTCACTGGTGAAAGTGCGAGCGTCTGGTGAATCGGGATGTTCGCGATGGCACCGAGCCGCAAAATTACAGTACTGGCACAAACCTGTGGACGCTGCTACTTGTGGAAAAAGTTCCCGATTCACGGACGCATCGAGCCAATCGGTTAATTTAGCTAGTAATGCGAGTAGATCTGTCTGAGTTTGCCGATGTTGCTTGAGCGTATAGCTAATTTTCACAGACTTGGGCTGGGGAGTAGATTGGATAAACCAGTAAGTAAAAGCAATTTGTTTGGGTAAATACTCGCTGGTTTCGGCAAGAATATACAAATAGAGTCGAGTTTGCCATTCGAGATCTAGATCTTTTTTATATCTGGGGAGTGGGTAAGTTTTCCAATCGATAATATCCGCTCTGTCGGGTTGTAAAATCAACAGATCGTAAATCGCGGTAAATAAGTAATTATTGATTTCTAGTGTCCGCACATGTTCGCTCTCTCTCCAGGTGCGATCGTCTCTCTGAAATAGTTCTGGTGCTGTCTGGAGCATTGCCTCCATCCACGTATTTAGTTGAGGCGATCGGGCGAGAATCGGCTCGATCGGTAGTCCCAATTCTCGCTGGTGCATCAATAGATGAAAATCACTTCCCAGTTGAGTTTTTGACTGTTGAGTCGGGTTCATCGGCAATGTCAATCGATCGCAATAAGTATGCTCAAATTGACGCGGACAAGTTTCGAGGATTTTGAGATGTCTCTGGGAGATTCGTAACACGATTAAATTAATTGATAATTGATAATTGATAATTGATAATTGATAATTGATAATTGATAATTGATAATTGATAATTGATAATTGATAATTGATAATTGATAATTGATAATTGATAATTGATA
>NZ_JBGSQZ010000333.1:0-5712 GCF_041737865.1 Chamaesiphon sp. | reverse complement strand
GCCAACTAATTGGCTAGTTTTTAATAGTAATTAGCTAAGATCCCAATCCGAGCAATGAAATACAACAAATACGTGAGGAAGTATGAAGCGATCGAAACCCATGTGGAGTATAGGATCTAAATTTCCGGATGGGTCTATTTTCTAAGACAAATCCTAGAAATGTTTTATCTTCAATATGAACTGTATGACCGCCATCGTCACCATCAGCTTCATAGTAACTAGTTCCATACGCTCTAGAGTGATACCAGTCGATCGAATGGTAAACTGCTTCAACTGTATCTTTTCCTTCTTTAATTGCGTAAGAAGAGACAATATCTATCGCTAAATTATCGTCGTCTGTATATGTTTTCATTTTAATTTAGTTGGTGAACATCTAAAACCGATCGGCGCAAGCGGTGGACTCTGAAAAAAACGATCGATCTCATTAGATCGATCGCCTTCTTATTTTACTAATTAGAGCCGAGACTACCGCATTTATCGATAGCAGATCTGACAAGAACATTTATCAAGACTCTCGCATCTTTTCTAGATAATTTGGTTTCTCTAGCCAAAACCATATCAAGAACTTTAGCAGAGATTGACTTAGTGCTATCACCGTTGTCTGCTGCTTCACAAGCAGTTCCAAAAGCGATCGAGCGAGTCATTTCAGACATTTTATATTCGCGAGGCTTCTCGATCTCCACCGCCTGTCCCATGTTGGGAGCAGATGTTGCGATCGATTGAGCTGGAGCCGATGAAGCAATTAAGACTAAAGCTAAGGAGATAATTGAGGTAAATTTCATGTTAAGAAAAAGGGATAAGGGTTGAGCAATGGGATTAAAATGTTAGGAGTACAGGCGGCAATACTGTTGCTTTACTGGAGGTAGTTGACCGCCCATGTACAGCACTCGATTCTCATCGATAATGGCTGTTGTGACAATAGTTCGATCGCAGATAAATTTTGGGTTATTCTCTAGATATACAGGCATAGGTACAGTCACTCTAGTACCCGATTGAAGCAAAGAAATTGCTCTAGCAACTTGAGATAATTTTTGATTAGTAAGCATGTTCATTGTTTTAAGCCTTATTAGTGAGATTAAATATGAAAACCCCGCAGATATTTTACCTGCGGGGTTAATTAAGTTGATTGACTGTTTAGTAGAACAATCTGATTGCTGTTGAATTACTATGAAATTCTCTGGCAAGCAAGTTGATAATGCCATCAATAGACATGTTACTGGTCAGAGCTAGTTCGGAATTACCAGGTGCGGCGACAAATTCGATGTAGATTCGTCCATTGATGAGCATAATGTAAATTCTTTTGAGTGTACGGGAAAGATTAAGAATTTCAATTGCAGTAATCATGATAGCTCTCTTGGTAATATAAAAAATCTAAATCCGAAACGCGTAAGCGAATAGATTTTAAAGATAAAACAAGGTGTTCGATCGAGATCGGGCATAGCTATTAGCAATTGCCAATAGCTATGCCCGATCTAATCTTTAAATAGATTCAAACATCTTCATGTGAGCTTCGACTTGACGATCGAGCATCTCTATGTAAGAATCGAAACCTCGAAGCTCAAGTTCTCGCTGTAACTCAAGGATCTCTTCTACGTTAGGCGTAGCAAGAAATTCTTCGATTTGAGTTGCAGTCATGGAATTAGTGGATAAAGACATAGGAATATTCCTGGGTAAAGATCTAAAACTAAAACCGAAACGCGTAAGCGCAAAAATTGTTGCCGATCGCCAAAAAAGCAATAGTCGATCCTACTGAGGATCGACTATTGTGATAAGCTTATGCGGCAACCAAAACTGGACAGAGGTCTTGAATTGGAGCAATCACAACCAATCGCACTCGATCGCTTCCAATCGAGGTAATGTTCTTCTTAATCTGAGCACTGGTGCCGATCGCCAAACCATAATCTGCAAGCTTACAGAGTTCGATATCCCGAACACCTGAACTAACATAACCACCTTTTTCTGGATAGCCGACATTAACCTTCGACTTTTTCCCAGAATGGTAGACAGTCACTTGAGGATAGGCTTTGGAATACAGATATTCTTGAATGGGGCGATCGACATTAGCATCACCAATCAGGATTTGGGCATTGAGCTTAATCAGATTGTCAATCCGAGCTATTGCTGCTGTGGATAATTCTTGGGTATTGGAGAAGATAGCAACTTTCATAGTAAATTTCCTAAGTAATAATAATTTCTAAACCCGATCCGCGTAAGCGCAAAGATCTATGTAAATCGTAATAGTCGATTGCTAGCTAATTTAGTCGATCGATTCAGATCGACTAAATTAGCTAGCACAAAGAACTATGTAGAACGTTCAAAATCAAGAAGCCATTCAATCAGCAAGCGATCGGCATCATCTTCTGGCATAGAGCTAGTTGCATCCCAGAGGTCGTCTGCGCTAATGTGTAAGCTCCAGTCAAACTCTAAGTTTTTTCTGACACTGGCAAGGATTTCGGATACGGTCATTGGATATCTCCAAGTAATTAAATTTTCTAGAACCGATACGCGTGAGCGATGGACTCTGCCGTAGCTATTTAGCCAAAGCTCAACGCAACTGCTTTGAAAGCAAAGGAGCAACAGAATTAATTTGCTTTTGTCTCTTCAGCTAGCTTTTTTATCAGCATTTTAATAGCACCTGTTTTAGTGGAACCTGTTTTAATAGCTGCTTTTGGCTTGATGAGAGTGACGATCGAGCATTCTACGCCAGTACGTCTGACTCCATCGCGGAAGGCTTGTCCGATACTTTCAACGCTCCCGAATTGGGCGATTAGGGCAGATAGCCGTTGCTTGTGGCTATTTCCTTCGTCGAGCATGGTGTCGGGCACCACACAGACTAACAGCCCATCGTCAGCTAGGTAATCCCAAGCTTTGAGGGCGTGGTGGATACCATCGCTAAATGGGGGGTTCATCACGATAATATTGAAGCTGGTCGGTTCGCGGTAGGTGAGCCAATCCCGATCGATGACTGAATAGCCCTTGCCTGTGAGGATGTGGCGGAGATCGGGGTCGATTTCGATCGCGCTAATCTCGCAGTTTTTGAACATCCAAGACGATCTTAGCTCGTCTAGTAAGACTCCGTTACCTGCGCTGGGGTCGATGATGCGGAAATTAGATTTGCTCGATCGCCCATTGGCATATCGGTAATCGCCGCAGATTTTGGCGATCTTTAAGGCGATCGAGTGAGTGGATGGATAGAATTCGGTGTGTTGTCCAAGCATGGTGTTTGAGGGTTTTAGGTTGGGTTTTGCTATTGTGACTTGACACACGAAAACTAACATTTATTAGTTTTCGTGTGTCAAATAGAATTCAGCAATAAACTACTGTTTTAGTCCAAATATTTGTCCCCATTTTTCAGCATTTAATTTAGACTGTTGATTCTGAGAATACTTGACGGTTCTGGTCTTGATGAGCTTATCAATAAGCTCATCACGTTTACTCCATCGAGCGGCTAACACTCGATCGGGATACATGGTTTTGGCTGTTTCCAAAAGAGACGGAAATTCGGCAAGGGCAGCTTTGGCAGCTTCGTCATTTTCAAAGATGAATACGATGCTATTGCCTCTTTTGAGGTCGCCTGAATTGCTGGTATCGATAGTGACAATATTGCTACTATCGATCGACCAGCCATTCTGAAGCCGATCGAACCAGAAGTCTTTCTCTTCATGTTCGTCTACTGCCAAAAATCCACCATCAAATATTTCTTTGACAGTCCATTTTTGAAAGTTAGCTGCATCTTGATAGATTAATTTAGTTCCGATACTAACAAAGTCTGAGTTAATATTCTGCATTTTTTGTTCCTTAATTTTCAGGTTGTGGGGAAGATCGCACTCGATTAATTTGTGTGTCGAGTGCGATCGGTGGTCGATCGTTACCAAGCTGTCAAACCAGATGCTGTAAGAGTTCGGATGACCTCAAATGTTGGTTTTGATTGCTCGATTGCGACAGGCTCGATGCTGAAGGTATCGATAACTTGGTAGCTTGGCTTGACTGGCACTGGAGTCTGTTCGCGACGGATTGCCGTAGCAAAAGCCAACAAACTGATGACTTTGCCACTATTGGCTGCTTGCTCGAACTCTGATACCGAGAGATCGGGATCTTCGATTACTTCAGGTTCGATTGCGGCGAGTACCGGAGAAATCGTTTTATCCTCTTCGATCTCAACTGCTGGCATAAGTGCTAGGACGGTACGCCGTGGTGCTGAGATTTTAGGCTCTATTTCTTCAGCTTCGATCGCTGCCACGTCTTGAGCTGGTTGCTCGGATTCCGCTCCTAAGAGGTAGCTAAAATCGGTGGGAGTAGACTCAGTAACAGGTGTTGAATCGACTGAGATTGAGGAGAGACTGTGAGCGACCCTCAGCGTCTTGGCGGTGCGCTTGGCATACCAGATATTTAGATTCCGGCTATAGCGGAAGCCATTTCCTTTGAGGGCATCTAGAGTCGCGCTGTCAGGCTTGCGATCGAATTTAACCTCGACACCATCTTTTTCAAGATTCTCGGTCACAGTTGCGCCGCAGTCGGTGGCAGTCGCGTCTTCAGGGAATAGATATTCCAAGATTGTCTCGTTATCTTCGATCGATCTCGAAACAGGATTGGACTTAGTAACTGCTTTCTTACCTTCAGGGGCTTGATAGTAGCTAATTTTACCCAGCGTTTCAGCTAGCAAAGAGCGAACGGTGTTGCAGCGGTTATCGCCAAGCGAGTAGAAGCCAGCTAGATCCATCGAACCGTCGCGAGTAATGGATGTAGCCATTTCGCTAACTTCTTCACCCGACCCGTTTCGGACAACATATTTCTGTACGATCCGATCGAGTTCTGGTTGCATTACTGCGGGGGAGTAGCTGCGATCGATGCTAGCGTATGTATTACCACCGCCAAGGATTTCACCTGAAAGTTCGCATCGACTAACATCTTTATATTTACCTGTAATTTCTTCTACTTGTTCTTTTGTTACGCCATCAAGCCAGGTGACGCGGAACGAAGAACCCATAGAGAAGTTTTTGCAAGTAACCGAAAATTTATGTCCTGGGAAGGCAGCTTTGAGTTCTGCACGAATTGCTTTAGTGGTTTGTGCAACTGGAGTAATCATGGTGGTTTTAATTGAAAATAGTTGAGTTTATTGTTCTTTCCAAGTCGATTGAGCTATCAGTTTTCAAATTGAAAATGGTAGGCACAGAGGATTATTTTTGGTGGAAGTCTAAAGCTGAAACGCGTAAGCGAAGGGGAGTCGATCCCCGAAAAAGATAGCTCCCGATCGTTCGGGAGCTATCTAAAACTACTCAAGCGATAGTTTTAGTGTTACTAGTCATTACTTTGTAAAGGTCTTAGTCGATCGCTAGTTCCCAAAGTGTGAATGTTGATTTCTTCACAGAGATCGTCAATTTCTGTAGATGTCAGTGGTTCTATCTCCTCAAAGTGGGGCATTTCTGCATCCAAGATATCATCGCGGTTTGCTTGGAAATAGCGAAGTGCGGCAAGTATTGTCGCAACTTCTCGATCGGACATAACGTGACGAAATAGAGACATAAGGTTTTTCCTGGTATATATTCACGATAAAATCTAAATCTGAAACGCGTAAGCGTATAGATTGTCGATCGAAAAAAAAGACCAGATCTATCCAGATCTGGTCTTTTGCTAGAAGGTGAGTAGGTGAAGAAATTGCTTGGGTGCTAACTTTTCAACTGCGGCATTGTGTTGGATCGCAATCGTCGCCAT
>NZ_JBGSQZ010000305.1:0-21877 GCF_041737865.1 Chamaesiphon sp. | reverse complement strand
TCCCGTCAATTGGGCTATTTTCTTTACTTGGATTGTCACTTTAGTCCGTCGTGCTGGTATTCGGACTGTTCCTCAAGCTTTACGTTTGTGGGCTAACCAAGTTGATGATGTTTTTTCTTTCCTTGTATGAAACCACCCTGCAACCCCCTTACAAAAGGGGGGAGCCACACCAAACTATGCGGATTAAAAATAACTTTTCAAACCGCATCTTAGAGGGGGCAGTAGGAAAGATCGGTATTTACCCTACCCTCTAATTTTTAATTTTTCCTTGTTTAACCAACGCTTCATAGATCGTAGCTGCGGCATCCGCACGGGTAGCATTTTGAGCTGGCTTGAGCAGATCTGGCGTTTCATCTTTGATGACTAAGCCAGAATCTATTGCGGCTGCCATTTTATCTCGCGCATATTTTGGCATTTGGGCAGCGTCGGTATATTTGTTCAATGTCTGCTCGGTACTAATCGATGGTGGGAGTTCCAATCCTTTTGCCAAGGATATCTGCAATTGGTAGCGGGGAATCGATTGGTTAGGCGCAAATTTTGTTGGGGAATAGCCAGTCATAAACCCAAGCTGTACCGATTTATCGATCGCTTCTTTGCGGGGATAATCAGTTGGAATATCTTTGAAGGTAACTGGTGTAGCGGTAGCTGGTTTGTCGGCAAATGCTCGATCGAGCATTTTGGCATACTCGCCTCTAGTAATCTCTTTGCTCGGATCGAATTTACCACCACCAAAATCATCGAGAATGCCGCGTTTTTGCAATTCGGTGATGTAAGTTGTGCCCCAAAACTGTGCGGGGATATCGGTAAACGCTGGTGTTTTGGCAATAGGTACAGGGACGATTACTGGTGTAGTTACCGTTGGGGTAGTTTCGACTGGTACTTCTTCGGTTTTGACTGGGGGTACTGGAGTGACGATCGTTGTCGGTGCCGAGTTCTGTCGATCTCTAGCGATACTAGCGATCGTCCGTCGCTCCGAGCCAATCTTGGCATTCTCACCATCGATCGATCCGACTTGACGACGGTTATTATCGGTGCTCAGACTGGCAATGCCCTGCTGGATCAGCGGTTGGTACTGTTGACCGATTCCCCAGAAAAATACCGTGCCAATCCCTGCTAGCGCAACCCCGATCGCAATCAATTCATCCGCAGTCAGGCGGCGGCGACGGTTGGGATTGGGAGTAGGCGGAGGTGAATTAGTCATATTTTTTTACCTTCAATCTATTGAGTTAAGCTCAGTTAGCAATTTTATCTTTCAAAGGTCGATCGAAATACCAAAATTTGATGTGATTTTAGCTAGAATTATCGCATTATTTGTCTTTAGTTACCAAAATATTCGGTGTGCCCTAAGTGAGTATTACTGCCTAGAACCATTTTGTCTGGATTAATATTGACTGAATCTCCATCTGGATCGCTGCTTGAGTCCGATCGGCATCAATGCGGACGATCCGTGGGTAGACATTTGCTAACTCTTGATATCCCTGTCTAACGCGTTGATGAAATTCCAAAGCCGCCTGTTCCATTCGATCGGGTTTACCGCGCTCTAAAACCCGCTGTAAGCCGACGGTGACATCCAGATCGAGCCAGAGAGTAAGATCGCTGTGCAAGCCGCCTGTGGCTAATTGATTAACCTTGTCGATCTCAGCTCGATCGAATCCTCGTCCATAACCCTGATAGGCGATGGTTGAATCAGTAAATCGATCGCACAACACGATATTGCCTCGATCGAGCTGAGGCTTGATCACTGATTCTACATGTTGCGCCCGATCGGCACCGTATAGCAATAGTTCAGCACGATTACCCACACAACTATGCGGATCGTCGAGCAAAAGCTGACGAATTTGTCGTCCCAACTTTGTCCCGCCTGGTTCGCGGGTAATAATTACAGTTTTATCCTGGCTACACCAGCTTTGGAGCCAAGTTGCTGTCTGCTGAATCTGGGTAGTTTTACCAGATCCTTCAACCCCTTCAAACACGATAAATTTACCGCTCATTTCCTCACCAGTTGCATAAATACTCAATATAATTAGTCAGTTAGTCTGCTGATATGTCAAGATATCTTGAGATAACTCAACTTTAGTTTTTAAAAATCACCCACTATGTCCCGTTACATCTGCGATTTTCTAGTCAATCTTTCACCAGCACATGTTCGATCTCCGCTCAAAAAATTATTAGCAGATTGCGGCTTGGAAATAGTATACGATCTCGAAGATTATCTCATGGCACGAGAGATTCCAGGTCGAGTTTCATTTGCGAGGTTGGTAACAGTAGAAGTACTCATAGATGTTACAAGAGCCACTCAATCGGCTGTCAATCTGAGCTTTGTCATCAAAAATGAGGAATTGCCACTGAATTTTAATAATCACTGTCGTCAAGTCTTCGATCTCCTCCGCTTGACGATCGCCCACCACGATGATTGGCAACCGCTCGATCTACAATCGAATGTACCATTTGCTGGGAGCACCACCACAGCCGCCACATTCAGTGCCACAATGAATTAATTATCCTCATCAGAGTGGTAACTGCCGATTCAACCCATCAGCGACAGTAATTTCTTAAACCCCGATCGACACAGACAAATGTTTAAAAATGCAGTACTTCGCTACTGCCACCTTGAAAAACGATATCATTACGTTTACAGTTAATTGTGATATCGATCTTACATTTATAGGGAAATTACTTCATGGCTCTGGCTGTAGGCACAAAAGCTCCTGATTTTGACGTTAAAGATACCAATGGCAATACAGTAACTCTGGCTGGATTAGCTGGAAAGAAGGTTGTGATGTATTTCTATCCCAAAGATGATACTCCTGGCTGTACTAAACAAGCTTGCAGTTTCCGCGATAATTATGCCGTGTATCAAGATAAAGGCATTGTCATTTTAGGTGTGAGCAAAGATAACGAATCCGCTCACCAAGCTTTCACTGAAAAATTCGATCTACCTTTTCCCCTCTTAGCTGACACTAACGGCGCGATAGTTTCTGCTTATGATGTCGATGGTGGTGGCTATGCCAAACGTGTTACCTACGCGATCGATGAAACTGGTAAGATCGTTCACGTCGATGCCAGCGTCAAAACAGATACTCACGCCACCGATATCCTCAAAGCCTTGGGTTATTAAATTAATTGATAATTGATAATTGATAATTGGGTTTCTAGGATGGGGATGCGAGCGGATGCGTTCTGGGATGTGGGTACTGATAGATTGTCATCACTATCGGCAACGTTAGTAGTGGCAATCTATCTGTACTCATATTTAAGTACCAGTGCCTTGACAGTTTCTGGCACAATCGAATCAATGTCTGTCGAAATTTCGTGAGTGAATGGTTTGGATTTACCAGGCTCGATATTGATATTTACCGGAATGATCGCTTGTTTGATCGATACATCTCTAGAAATAAATTTGGCTACGACGTAATAAACATAGTGGGTGCGATCGCTACGATTATCGATCGATCCGGTAACAGTTAGTAGCGATTTATCCGAACTATTCCGAGTTACCGTAATATCTTGCAACCTTAAATCTTTGTTAACTTCGGAGTTATTGATGGTACCAGTGGAATTTTGAGCTAGAATTTGGGGACGTCGATCTGCTGATACTGCCACAGAGTTCCTGGCTGGCAATAGGTTGAAACCTTTGGCTGAGGACTGAGCATCTAGCAAAATCAAGGTAACGCCGATCGACACCATCGCCGTCAAGTATTTGGTGGCGTAGATCCAGTGTGTCTTGGTGAGAGATGTGTGTCTTAGCATGATGATTATTTTAATCTGTTTACTCTGGCGATCGAGGAAGTTTAGAACAGCTTAGGCATTTTGGCTGGAGTTCGTTCGCGAAGTGTGGGCTGTGCCCAATCGCGGGCAAATGTACTCATTTCTAACCAATCGAAGTCGCCAAATCCCTGAGAACTGTGCTCTCTTATATGTACCCATTTAGACAGCAGAAATTACGATCGTTCGCTAAAATTAGGATCGAGTAGGTAAGCAGGCACAGTTGGGTTCGATCGAGACTAACTGTCACGCTTACTCACACACCACTTTGCCAAGATCGATCGTCTAAACTTGTAAAGACATTGTGGATATAATTGTGCCGATCGACCGCGGTGGGTCACAATAAGAGATTGAGGAATTAATTGCCGAGGAAGTCTACTGATGCAACCGATACGTACATTCAACGTTTCTCCTTCCCTCCCAGCCTCCCTCGAACCATTGCGGCATCTTGCTTACAATCTGTATTGGGATTGGAATACGGAGATCAAAGATCTATTTAGAAGACTCGATCGAGATTTGTGGGAAACCACCCGTCACAATCCAGTCGCACTACTAGCTAGAGTCAGTCAGTCGCGATTGCAGGAAGTTGCAGCCGACGACGGGTTTTTAGCTCACATGGAACGGGCATTGGGAGAACTCAATGACTATCTCAAAGATCGCAGTTGGTACAAGCATCAACGTGCTAGCACTGTTGGGAAAGAATGCTTTGCCTATTTCTGCGCCGAATTCGGTTTGGTAGATTGTCTACCGATTTATTCTGGTGGCTTGGGCGTTTTGGCTGGAGATCACCTCAAGTCTGCTAGCGATCTGGGTTTACCGCTGGTTGCCGTCGGGCTGTTATACCAAAAAGGCTATTTTGCCCAGTACCTCAATGCCGAAGGCTGGCAACAGGAACGTTATCCAATTAACGATTTTCATAATATCCCCGTTCAACTAGAACGGAAAGCTGATGGCACCGAGCTACGGGTGGCAGTAGAGTACCCGGGACGGATGGTTTATGCCAGAGTTTGGCGCGTGCAGGTTGGTGTCGTACCACTGTACTTATTGGATACCAATATCGAGCCAAATAGCCCATACGACCAAGATATTACTGATGCCTTGTATGGTGGCGATCTAGATACGCGGATTCATCAGGAAATCATGCTAGGCATCGGTGGATTCCGCGCTCTGGAAGCATTGGGACACAAGCCGAGCGTCTATCACATGAATGAAGGGCACTCAGGCTTCCTGATCCTCGAACACATGCGGGTACTGATGCAGAAGGACAGACTATCTTTTGTTGAAGCCAAGCAAGTCGCTCAATCTACCCAGATTTTTACAACACACACGCCTGTGAGTGCGGGATTCGATCTGTTCCCCCCAGACAAGACGATGTACTATGTCGGACATTATGCCGATGTTTACGGGCTGGGTAAGGATGAATTCATGGGCTTGGGACGCGAAAATGCTGCGGATCTAAATTCTCCGTTTAGTATGGCAGCTCTGGCGATGAAAACTTCGAGCTTTGTCAATGGTGTGGCGAAGTTGCACGGGGTAGTCTCGCGGGAGATGTTCCAAAATATGTGGAAAGATGTCCCCATTGACGAAGTGCCGATTACTTCGATCACTAATGGCGTTCATGCCCGCAGTTGTGTGGCTAAATCCGTTCAGGAACTATACGATCGCTACTTAGGCCCAGAATGGTCGGAGAAGTCGATCGAAGACCCGATTTGGAATAAGATCGATGCGATTCCCGATGATGAACTCTGGCGCAATCACGAGCATAGTCGATCGGAAATGGTCGTTTACGTCCGCGATCGCATTGTCGGTCATCTCAAAGAACGTGGCGCGACACTCGCCGAAATCAACCACGCTCAAGAAGCACTCGATCCAGGCGTACTGACGATCGGCTTTGCGCGACGGTTTGCTACATACAAGCGGGCGACATTATTCCTCCGCAATCTCGATCGAATCAAACAGATCATGGTAGGGGATAAAGGACGTAAAGTTCAATTTGTCATCGCCGGAAAAGCTCACCCTAAAGATATCCCAGGCAAAGCCCTAATTCGCGATATCGTCCACTTCACCCGCTCCGAAGGGATGAACTCGGTAGTTTTTGTGCCTGACTACGATATTTATGTATCGCGAGTGATGGTAGCTGGTTGCGACATCTGGCTGAACACGCCCAGACGTCCCCATGAAGCCTCTGGCACCAGTGGGATGAAAGCGGCGATGAATGGCTTACCTAACTTGAGTATCCTCGATGGTTGGTGGGATGAAGCCGACTATGTGCGGACTGGTTGGCCGATCGGACATGGGGAACTATACTCTGATGAAGAGTATCAAGATGAAGTCGAGGCAAATGCTTTCTACGATCTGTTAGAACAGGAAATCGTCCCTCTATTTTACGATCGCGACAAAGAAGGCTTACCCCGTAAATGGATCGCGAAGATGAAAGATGCGATCCGGCTCAATTGTCCGACCTTTAATACCGCTCGGATGGTACGCGATTATGCCAATACTGGTTACTTCCCAGCTAGCGATCGCAACCGCGTTGTCACCAGTGATGACTATCAAGCAGGTAAAGATCTCGCCCACTGGAAAGAAAAGATGCTCAAACATTGGGGGCATCTCAAAATTCATACCGTCGATGTCTCTGCACCTGAGGATATCAACGTCAATCAATCGATCTCTGTCAAGAGTCTGATTAGCTTGGGCGACTTGGCACCTCAGGATGTCCAAGTTGAGTTATATAAAGGTGCCGTAGACACCAATGGCAAAATAACCAACGCAGACACCGCTGTGATGACCTACCAGGGTCAAGATAACGCTGGGCATAGTCTTTATACCAGTGAGATCGCTTACTCGGCTAGCGGCTTGCAAGGGCTATCTCTGCGAGTATTACCTCACAACGCCAACTTGAGCAATCCTTATGAATTGGGGTTGATTCAATGGGCTTAACATAGGAAATAGAGATTAGGGAATAGGGGTGAGGGAATAGATTTTAATTCCCTCACCCCTATTTTGTATATATATAGACCTATGCCAAATTACACTGGCGAACAGATCGATCGCCTGGATATAGTAGATAAGCAAGCATAACTCTAGTCGGAACTTTCGATAATCTACTAGCGTCGATATTGAGTAAGCAGGTAAACATTAAAACCTGATGCTTAACATCGACAACATTGATTTGGAAACGCTTTTCTCCGTTAGAAACTGCACCAAAGAGTCCGTTGAGCTAATCTACTTAAAACGAGAAAATCCAAATGAAAAAAATTATTGTTGCATTAGTAATCGCTTGCTCCTCAGCTATGGCTCTGGGAATGAGTGCCCCAGCTAGAGCACAATTGGGTCAAAATAGTATCGGGCCATCGCTCGCGATCGGTGGCGGACAGACATCGGTTGGAATTGATTCTAAGTTTGGTGTCAGTGATAATCTTTCACTCCGCCCATTTATCTACTTTCCCAGTGGTGGTACCTACTTCGGCAGTGGTCTGACTTATGATTTTAATCTCACCAATACTGGTAATAAAGTCCAAATTACTCCCTTCATTGGTGGTTTAGTATCGATTGGTACTGGTGGTATCAATAATTCAACTACGGTTGGATTCCTGGGTGGAGCTGATTTTGATGTCACTGATACCATTCAGTTGAGAGCAGCTTTGAATGTACCGATCAGTAGCAATAATTCATCCACTACTGTCAATATCGGTGCTGGTTTCAGATTCTAATGCTAAGTATAGCAATCCTATTTGAGTTTCTGCTAGTAACGTTAACTCGTCGGATTGCTTGGCTTGATTGACACTGAGCGTCTTGCACTGTTGGCGTTGGCGTTGGCTGTGCCTACCGTAGGCACAGCCTCGCCTTTGGAGGTACGAAGTCGTTGGCGTAGCCTCACCTTTGGCGATAGTATGCCTGACCCGATCGTCTAGGATCGCTATAGATTAAGTACTTAGACAGAATTAATTGCACGCTCAATATTTTCAAATTCTTTATGAGAAAGGCATCTAGGCAAAATTCTGTGCAATTAATTATGTCAACCTACTTATTTAAACCGGATTTGGGATCGATAAACTCCGGTTGAAATCGGTGCTTAACGAGTAAATAAAAAGCCTTCTCTGAGTTAGAGAAGGCTTTTCAATAGCAGAGTTACCAAGACGTTAATAACTCTGCTTTGTAGTTAGCAATGATTATTCAAAATCATCATCATCTTGACTGTCACTGGGTGGTGTCCAATCGAAATCATCTTCCTCTTCAGTGCTGGCAGCTTTGACAGTATCGCCATAGAGTCCGGCAAATTCATCTTCCTCTTCTGGACTTGAAGGTTTGATGATGGACAAACCACTGAGAGTTTGATCGTCTAGATCGTAGCTTCTGGCGGTACGATCGTCGAGAATCATATCCTCATCAGTCCCGATCGTGCCACCTTCATAGGTGCCATACAGGTTTGGAGAGCCGTAATCACTATCCATTGGGCTGGAGAAGTTTGAGTCCTCATAGGCGTTAAAGCCTGTACCAGCAGGGATCAGACGACCGATAATCACGTTTTCTTTCAAGCCTCGCAGCCAGTCAGATTTACCTTCGATCGCTGCTTCAGTTAGTACTCGTGTAGTTTCTTGGAAACTCGCAGCCGAGATGAAACTGTCGGTGTTCAACGATGCCTTGGTAATTCCGAGCAGCATCGGCGTATATTCCGCTGGAGCCGCACCAGTAATCGACATGGCTTCATTTACCTGTTCGACTTGGCGGAGTTCTTGGAGTTCGCCTGGGAGCATCGTGGTGTCACCACCATCGTCGATGCGGACTTTGGAAGTCATCTGACGGACGATCACTTCGATGTGTTTATCAGCAATTTCCACCCCTTGGGATTGGTATACCGATTGCACTTGATTGACTAGGAATGCTTGCGCTTTTTGGAGCGCGAGTAGAGCTGCTTCAAATACCCCATTTTCCTCGCGGAAGTAGTTGAAGTAGACTTCCAGAATCTCGTGCGGGTTGAGCTGTCCATCGGTGAGCAGGTGTCCCGCTTTGACTTCGTTCCCATCCGATACTAGCAAGTTTTGACCAGGGCCGAGGAAGTATTCTTCGACTGCACCACTAGCATCGATCACTTTGATTTCGGTTGGTTCGTTATCGTCGTTGTAGACGACAGATGCGGTACCATCGCGACGGTTGAGGATACATGGTTCCTTGGGTTTACGCGCTTCGAGGAGTTCTTCGATCCGTGGTAAACCTTGGATGATGTCTCCGGTTTTCGATCGCTCGTAGACCAGTAACACCAAGTTATCACCCCGTTGGACGAGATCTTCGGTATCGATATGGAGGATTGCACCAGGTGATACCCGATATGGACGAGCGATGCGGAGTACGACTTGAGAGTCGGTGACTGCAACAACTTGACCGGATTCGGGGCTATTGATGCCTTCAGCGAGTGGAGTACCAGAAACTACCAATTTACCGACTTTGACGGTTGGGGCGGTACCGTTGGTATCAATGCTGACGCGATCGATATCCCGAACGACCAGTACCCGCCGGACGGATTCAGCACCTTGACGAATCCCGCGCACTTCACCATGATTTTTACAGCGAATCTCTGTCCGAGCAACTACAGCACCAGGGGCGATCTTCTCGCCATCGGTAACTAGGGCTTCAGTATAAGTGCTACCACCGAGGTTATCTCCGGCGGTATCGCGACGGATTGTTAGCGATTCGAGGATCGCCAGTTGGAGCCGGAGTTCGCCCGATTCTTCATCTTTCACCAGCTCGATATCAGCGGCGAGTTGAGGAGTGCTAGTAGAGTCCATTTCCAACACCAGTTGGGTGCGGAGGAGTTCGACACCATCGACGGATTTGACGCGTTCTCCATCTTTGTAGGGTACGCGCTGAACGGCACGAAGTTCGATCGTGACGGACTTATTACCTTCAATCAGTGCCCCTTCGCCAGCTTGATTGACAGCAGCTTGGGAGGGTAAATTCGGCTCATCAGGAACTTGATACTCGATCGTCGGACGGATCAGTAACGCTGAACCTTCGGGGGTTTCGACGTATTCTAAGTACCGCAATTCGGTAACTGGTTCGAGTTCGGGGACGGGTTTTTGACCTGGATAGCAGAGGGTACCAGTAACTGACTGTCCGGCTTCAGGATCGTCTAACAGATGCAGTTCGCCAGGTTTGATCGTGATCTCCCGTAGAATGTCATTTTTCTGAACGACTTCGATAATCCCGCCAATCCCGCAGAAGATATCGCGAATTACTTCGGTACCTGCTTCGACAAATTGCCCATCTTCAACATTGAGCAGGGAGATGTCTTTGTTGACTTCATGGGATTCTTCGGGTATCCAGATGATTGTGCCGCCTTGAACGACCTCATAGCCCTGTTTGGCTTTACCTTTTTTCTGGACATCTAGACCAGCAAATTTGATAATTCCCCCAGTCCGAGTCCGGTAGCGATCGTCGATCAATTCGGCAACGGCGGTACTATTTTGCACCTTAGTCCCAGGTGGGGTGAGGAGTTGGAAGCGTTGATTGTCATCGGTGACGATCGCGTACTGCTCGCGTCCAGATTCGATATCAACTTCGACTTTGGCTCGATCTAGTGATACAGAAGCGGTAATGATCTCAATTTCCCGTTCGCCGCGCAGTCTGACGACCCCACCACTGACGGAAATTAGCCGCGTTTCTGCGAGTACGCCATGTTCGGCGATCTGGTCGCCGTTTTTGACCAATGGTTCGGCACCAGGTGGTAAGTTATATACTTCACCTGAGAGTA
The DNA here is from genome assembly GCF_041737865.1 of Chamaesiphon sp. Lineage (NCBI taxonomy): Bacteria > Bacillati > Cyanobacteriota > Cyanophyceae > Gomontiellales > Chamaesiphonaceae > Chamaesiphon > Chamaesiphon sp. The sequence goes on along the minus strand of NZ_JBGSQZ010000305.1, from coordinate 11,361 downwards.
CCCAAATCAAACCACCCCGTTGAGCGATCCGCGTCATGTTACCTTGACGATCGGTTTTTTCTTCAGGGACGATATCGGCGAATAGAACTTCTCCAGCTAAATCCGCTGCTACGTCTTTGGTAGCTTTTTCTGTCGATCGACCACCTTTACTGAGGGCGATTTCGGCTAGAAGATCGCCAGCTTTGACTTCTGCACCATCAGGTACGAGCAGGAGCGATCCAGGGGTAAGATTAAAGACTTTCTTCTTGCCTTTACCCTTGGGTTCGAGAATTAGATCGCCGTTGACTTCCACCTGTTCGCGATCTTCCCCGTGCTTGGTACGGACAGCACGAACGCGGAGATTGGAGAATTTGACGGTACCATCGTGAGGCGCACGAATTTGTTGTTCGACTTCCCCAGTAAATACCCCACCCGTGTGGAATGTCCGCATGGTGAGCTGAGTTCCTGGTTCGCCGATCGATTGAGCGGCGATAATCCCCACGGCTTCACCCAGATCTACCAGATGTCCGTGAGCCAGACTCCAACCATAGCAAAGCTGACACACAGAGCGGGCGGCTTCACAAGTCAGTGCCGATCGAGCAAAGACAGATTTCACATCAGCTTTGGTAATTGCGGCGATCGTGTCCTCATCCAGTTGTTGGTTACGAGTCGCGATTAATGCCTTGGTTTCGGGGTGGAAAACATCCGCTGCTAATACCCGCCCGTGCATCCGACTGGCGAGGGAAATTAGGACGCGATCTCCATCTTTCATCGCTTCGACGTTCAAACCACGGGTAGTTCCGCAGTCATGTTCGCGGACGATTACATCCTGGGAAACGTCTACCAGACGACGAGTGAGGTATCCAGAGTCAGCAGTCCGTAGGGCTGTATCTACTAGTCCTTTCCGCGCCCCATAGGAGGAAATAATATACTCGGTAACAGTTAAGCCTTCCTTAAAGTTGGTCTTAATTGGTAAATCGATGATTTCCCCTTGAGGGTTTGCCATCAATCCCCGCATCCCTACGAGCTGACGCACCTGAGACAGGTTTCCCCGCGCCCCAGAGAATGCCATCATGTAGACGGAGTTGAGTGGATAATTTTCTCTGAAGTTATTTACTACTTCATCTTTGAGGCTTTCGGAAGTGATGTTCCAAGTATCGATTACTTTCTGGAAGCGTTCTACTTCGGTAATCTCGCCACGGGTATATTTAGCTTCCGTTTCGTCGATCGTATTTTCGGCAGCTTCGAGCATTTCCCGCTTCATGGGCGGGATTTTCAGGTCGTCGATACTGATCGATACGCCTGCTCTAGTCGCAAACCGGAAACCCAATTCTTTGAGTTTGTCCGCCATCTGCGCTGTGCGGGCGGTGCCATAATGCCGGAACGACCATGTAATCAGTTTTTTCAACTGACCTTTGTCAACCATCCGGTTGTTAAAGGCGATCGGCTTTCTCTCTTTTTCGCTCATGATCTAGGGGTTGGGGAGTAGGTGTTAGGCTTTAGGTGTTAGATCTGTAGGTTGGGTAGAACGAATGTGAAACCCAACATCTACACAAGAGATTGGTGAGGTTGTTGGGTTTCGCTCTGCTCTACCCAACCTACAGCTCCTAAACTGAGAGGACTTCCTGAATGGTCTTGTTATAAATAATCCGACCTGGAGTGGTGTAGATATATTGAGAGAGCAATTCGCCTGTGCTGGTTTCGCGAACGCGGCGGTATTTATAGAGTCGGGTAATTGTCCCGTCGCCAGTATCGATCGTTTCTAGCGGTTCGGTTTCGGCATCATCGGATTCCATCAAGCCGTCATATCTGACCCAGATAAAGCTATGGATATTCAGTTCCGATCGATCGTATGCACGGACGGCATCCTCTAAGTTCGCAAAATATCGATCGGTTTCGGCTAGTGCGGGATTCCGCGCGGTGAGATAGTAACAACCCAATACCATATCCTGGGATGGTGCGACAATCGGCGAACCTGTGGCTGGGGAGAGAATGTTATTACTCGCCAACATCAGCAATCTTGCTTCTGCTTGGGACTCCAAGGAGAGGGGAACGTGAACCGCCATTTGATCTCCATCAAAGTCGGCGTTAAATGCCGGACAAACGAGGGGATGGAGTTGAATTGCGCGACCTTCGACGATAATCGGCTCAAAGGCTTGAATCCCCAAACGGTGCAAGGTTGGTGCCCGATTCAGCATGACTGGGTGTCCAGCGATGACTTCTTCGAGGACATCCCACACAGTCGGATCGCCCCGTTGAATTAGTTTCTTGGCTGCCTTAATATTATTGACGAGGTTGTTTTTGATCAACCGATGGATCACAAAAGGTTGGAATAACTCGATCGCCATTTCTCGCGGCAATCCACACTGATGGATCTTCAGTTTTGGCCCAACGACAATCACCGAACGTCCAGAATAATCGACCCGTTTACCGAGCAAGTTCTGACGGAACCGTCCCTGTTTACCTTCAATAATATCTGACAGAGATTTGAGGGCGCGGTTATTGGCTCCAACTACCGTTCGTCCGCGTCGTCCGTTATCGATTAAGGCATCTACAGCTTCTTGCAACATCCGTTTTTCGTTACGGACGATGATTTCTGGTGCCAGAATTTCTTGCAAGCGTGCTAACCGATTATTCCGGTTGATCACCCGCCGATAGAGATCGTTCAAGTCAGATGTCGCAAATCGACCACCATCTAATTGCACCATTGGGCGCAAGTCGGGGGGGATAACTGGAACATAGCTGAGGATCATCCATTCAGGACGGCTGCCAGTTGCGATGAAGTTATCGATCACCCGCAGGCGTTTGATTAATTTGGCGCGTTTTTGCCCCTTAGACTCGCTAATCTGTTCGCGGAGCTTTTCAGCCTCATCTTCCAATTGGAGGTCTTCTAGGAGTCGCTGGACGGCTTCGGCACCAATTCCGACTTCTACTCCCTCTAGTTGGGAATCTTCACTGTAGATCCGCTCTTCGATTTCTAACCACTGTTCTTCAGTCAGGAGTTGCTTATAACCGAGCGTATCATCATTACCAGCGGCTAAAACTACATAGGAGTTGAAGTAAACAATTTGCTCGACATCGCGTAGCGGCATATCCAGCAGAATGCTCAGATAGCTAGGGATACCTTTGAGATACCAAACGTGAGCCACTGGCGCAGCTAGTTTGATAAAGCCCATCCGGTGACGACGAACGCGGGATTCAGTTACTTCTACCCCACACCGTTCGCAGACGATGCCGCGATGGCGCACCCGCTTGTATTTTCCACAATGGCATTCCCAATCCTTGGCTGGGCCAAAAATCCGTTCGCAGAACAAGCCATCCATTTCTGGCTTCAATGTCCGGTAGTTGATGGTTTCCGGTTTGGTAACTTCCCCAACTAGTTGTCCGTTGGGTAGGTTCCGTGAACCCCACTCGCGAATTCGATCGGGTGAAGCAATCCCAATCTTAACGTAATCAAACTTGGTTTCTAGCTTTTGACGCATAATTAGGCTTTAGGCTTTAGGGATTAGGCTTTGGGGATTAGGCTTTAGGCTTTAGGGATTAAGGATTAGGGATTAGGGATTAGGGATTAGGGATTAGGCTTGAGTAGGATTTAGATATTGGGCTTTAAGTATGTAGAAACTAATCTATACCTAAAGCCTAAAGCCTAAAGCCTAACCCTTAATCTATACTTAAAGCCTAAAGCCTAATACCTAACACCTTCCTATCCTTCTTCGCTATCGTCTCCACGTGCAAAGGACTCGTAAGTGGGGCGCGATGGGGCGCGACGAGTGTTGACATCTGCCATCAGATCGACTTCGACATCGCGACTATCGCCATCTGGTGTCTGTTCGACTTTATGCACGGCGATATCTAAACCGAGCGATTGCAACTCGCGCATCAGTACTTTGAAGGATTCAGGAGTACCAGGGCTGGGGATAGATTTACCTTTAACGATCGCATTGAGCGCATCATTCCGTCCCTGCATATCGTCGGATTTGACAGTCAGCAACTCTTGGAGAGTATAGGCTGCACCAAAGGCTTCCAGTGCCCAAACTTCCATTTCCCCGAACCGTTGACCACCTTGTTGGGCTTTACCACCGAGCGGTTGTTGGGTAACGAGCGAGTATGGCCCAGTCGAACGAGCGTGGATCTTGTCATCGACAAGGTGGACTAGTTTGAGCATGTATGCTTTACCGACTGTTACGGGTCGATCGAATGCTTCGCCTGTCCGTCCATCGTAAACTGTGGTTTTCCCTGGCTCGTCTTTATCGAAGATCCACGGCTTACTTTGCGCTTTCGCCGCAGCTTTTAATTTACCGTGAACTGTCGTCCGAGAGGCTTCAGGAGCATACATTTCATCGAAAGGCGTTACCTTAAACCGCATTCCCAAATTGTGTCCCGCCCAACCGAGCAGACATTCAAATACCTGTCCGACATTCATCCGCGACGGTACACCCAAGGGATTGAGCACGATATCGACGGCGGTACCATCGGGTAGATAAGGCATATCTTCCACTGGCATAATCTTGGAGACAATCCCCTTATTACCGTGTCGTCCCGCCATTTTATCCCCGACTTGGATTTTCCGTTTCTGGGCAACATAGATCCGCACGACCATGTTTGCGCCAGGTGGCAATTCATCGCCTTGTTCGCGGGTAAATACCCGCACATCGACAACGCGACCTTTTTCACCATTAGGTACCCGCAGCGAGTTATCGCGCACATCTCGCGCCTTCTCTCCAAAAATCGCGCGGAGGAGTTTTTCCTCTGGAGGTTGATCGGATTCACCTTTTGGAGTCACTTTCCCGACGAGAATATCGCCAGAAGTTACCCATGCACCTTTCCGAATAATCCCAGTTTCGTCAAGATTCCGTAAGGATTCTTCACTCACGTTAGGAATTTCGCGAGTAATCTCTTCAGGGCCTAATTTAGTTTGACGCGCTTCAATTTCAAACTTCTCAATGTGGATACTGGTGTAGTAATCCTGAGAAACTAATTTCTCACTAATTAGGATCGCATCCTCGTAGTTATACCCTTCCCAAGGCATATAAGCAACGAGAATATTCTGACCTAGAGCCAGTTCTCCGCCTTCTGTCGCCGAACCATCAGCGAGGACTTGACCTGCAACTACTCGATCGCCAATCTTAACTAGAGGACGTTGGTTTAAGCAAGTATCCTGATTCGATCGGTGATATTTTTGGAGCAGGTAAGTCTGAACGCGACCATTATCGCCCTTGACCTTGATTGATTCTGCTTCGATAAAGGAGACCACACCATCGATTTTGGATACGACGACCATCCCTGAATCTCGTGCCGCTTGGACTTCTAGTCCCGTACCGACGAGGGGACGCTCGGGGCGGAGTAATGGTACTGCTTGACGCTGCATGTTAGAACCCATTAGGGCGCGGTTAGCATCATCGTGTTCGAGGAACGGAATCAGCGATGTAGCGACCGAAATAATCTGCACGGGCGAAATCGCCACATAATCCACCTGATCCGGTGTCGTAGTGGTAAATTCGTGCCGATAGCGAACTGGAATAGTCGAACCGAGAATATAACCATTCTCATCGGTGGTAATGTCTCCAGGTGCAACCCGCAGATCGTCTTCTTGATCTGCTGTCATATATTCAGCTTCTAGCTCGCGTTTTACCCGTCCATTTTCGACAGGTAAGAATGGAGTTTCGATAAACCCATATTGATTGACACGGGCGTGAGTCGCCAGCGAACCGATCAATCCAGCATTTGGGCCTTCAGGTGTTTCGATCGGACAAATCCGCCCGTAGTGGGAGGTGTGGATATCTCGCACGGCAAAACCCGCGCGCTCTCTGGTCAAACCACCAGGGCCTAATGCTGAAAGTCGGCGTTTGTGAGTCAATTCCGCTAGGGGATTGGTTTGATCCATAAACTGAGACAGTTGGGAGGAACCAAAAAATTCCTTCACTGCGGCGACTAATGGTTTGGGATTGACTAAACTTGCGGGAGTCAAGCTACTAGTCTCCGAAACAGTCATCCGTTCGCGGATAATCCGTTCTAAACGGTTTAAGCCGACGCGAATTTGGTTCTGGAGCAATTCACCCACCGAACGCACGCGACGATTACCTAAGTGGTCGATATCGTCGGTACTACCGATATCAAATTCGAGATTGATCAAATAGTCGATCGCACACAAGATATCCTGAGGGGTCAGTACCCGCACAGTATCAGGCGTAGTCAACCGCAATTTACGGTTTAATTTATACCGCCCAACTTTACCCAAATCGTACCGCTTGGGGTCAAAGAAACGTGAGTCAAGCAATTGCTGACCACCGCTGACAGTAGGCGGCTCACCTGGACGTAGCTTTTTATACAGCTCCATCAGTGCTTCCTCTTCAGTGAGGTTGCCTTCTTTATCGATCGTTTTTTGGTAAAACTCAGGGTGACGTAACGAATCAAAAATCTCGTTATCAGTTAGCCCTAGAGCTTTTAATAATACCTGTGCAGAGAGCTTCCGAGTCTTATCGATCCGTACCCAGACGATATCATTTTTATCAGTCTCGAACTTCAACCATGCGCCACGGTTGGGAATCAGGGAAGCACTATAGGTTCTCCGACCATTTTTGTCTAGTTCGGACTTATAGTATACTCCTGGCGATCGCACGATCTGATTGACGATTACGCGCTCGGCACCATTGATAATAAAGGTACCGCGATCGGTCATCAATGGTAAGTCACCAATAAAGACATCTTGCTCGATTATTTTGCCTTTATCTTCCTTATTGATTAACTGCGTTGGTACATACATTTGTACTGCATAGCTAGCATCACGACGCTTGGCTTCATCCACGTCATATTTAGGACGTTTGAGCTTATAGTTTTTGGCAAGGAACCGCAATTCCAGTTTGCCAGTATAGTCAGTAATTGGTGAAAAGCTATCTAATTCTTCGATCAAGCCTTCTTCTAAAAACCACCGGAAGCTAGAACGTTGAATCTCTACCAAATCTGGCAGCATGTAAGTGGATGCTGTCGTCGTAATCTGACTAGTCATAATATTCTCCAAACACGTTCTCAACGATTATTCAGTTATTTCAGTCATGTAGCGGCTATGGTTGACACTGGAAGATGTCAGTACGCTGCAAGTTCGCCCAAATGCTAAAATTATTAAATGGATACATGTTCAAACTTTCCCCCTGCGAGTTGTAACTTCTTTGCGCCGCTCTTGCGTCTTGTCTGGAAAAAAGATCGACCTGCGAGTATGGGGTGGAGAGCATTTTCGTGGTGAAAATAAATTGAGTGTTGATGATGTAGTGTAATTAAATGAGGAAGATTAAATATAATTGAATAATTAGCCAATTGGAGCCAATACTGGTAATCTAAATAATTGTCGGGCATTTGCTGTGGTGCGATCGGCTAGTGTATCGAGACTTTCGCCGCGCAACTGAGCTAGATAACTTGCAACGTAACTAACGAACGCAGGTTCGTTCCGCTTACCACGTTTGGGCACAGGTGCTAGAAATGGACAATCAGTTTCGATTAACAATCTTTCGATTGGCACAATTTTAGCTGAAGCTTGAATTTGAGCGGCATTTTTAAATGTTACCACCCCACTGAAACTAATATAAAACCCCAAGTCCAGAAACCATTGGGTTTCTGCTGGAGTTCCCGCCCAACAGTGCATCACGCCCCGAACTTGTCCGAATTCTTGCCAGAATTCTTGACAAACTTGGTGCATCATGGTGGCAGCATCGCGACAGTGAATAATTACTGGTAAGTCTAAGTCGATCGCAATCTGTAACTGCGATCGAAAGACTTCGATCTGCCACTGGTGGTTATCGGCTTTAAAAAAGTCTAAACCCATTTCACCGATCGCAACTACCCGCTTGTCACTACTGGCTAACTCACGAATCTGGCGATCCAAATCCGCTTGCCATAAGCCTGCATCTAGGGGATGTAAGCCAACAGAGAAGAATAATTCGGGAAATCTATCGGCTAATGCTTGTGTTTTCGTAAACTCTGCTGGCGTGACACAAGAGTGTACGAGTTGCACCACTCCATTCGTCCGCCATCGATCGCGTACCGCCTCTAAATCCGCCTCGAAGGCATCAAAGTTGATATGAACGTGAGTATCAATTAGCTGCATTTAGCACAGATTAACTGGTTTCGTTGGCGTATTCACTGGAGCATAGACATCGAACTGTAGCTTAGGCAGCTTTAACTGCTGTCGCCTTGGCAAGACGAGCCTTTTTATTAGCACCATTATTACGGTGCAGTACGCCCTTTTGGACAGCTTTATCGATCTTTTGATATGCTTGGGACATACACTTTGTTACCTCAGCCGATGTTTCGTCTGTGGGTGTAGCCGTATGCTTTTCGACGGCTATGAAGTATTTCTTCATGAGCGTCCGTACCGCAGACTTATGAGATTTGTTGCGTAGCCGATTCCGCTCGGCGATATCGACACGTTTGATTGCAGACTTAATATTTGCCACAGTTAGCCCTGGGAAAACTTACGTTTAAAAAATTTGACATGATGCCAGACATATAAGCATAGCACAACCACCTGAAAATTAACAAGGTGTTCGCGGTGACTTTCGTTGATGGTTGAGAGTATCAATTCCTAATAATTACTCAAATGTCGCGGGAACGCTCGGAAACATTGGTGCTTTAGCTCTCGCTGCTAATAGTCGTATGTTAGCACACGCTCTTAATGTTTGAGGAAAGAACCTTGACGATTATTTAGGTATTTTGTACTATTACTCTCAAAACATGGTATGCTTGTATTAACAAAGGTTGAATGAAAAGACGACATCGATCGCTTCAATTCAAAAGCCTTAAACCCGCTCATCACAAGCGTTAGTTCCCAATATTAGGGTAACTAATCGCTCGGCGTGGCAGTTAGACACTACAGAATTTAGCCTACACACAGAGCAGATCTATGACTTACTCTAAAACCAGAGCCACCAAAGACAATACTGCTGAATACTTGCACAATCCAGACCAAAATGCTGTCGTCTCTACACTAGAGCAAGGCGATTCTAGCGTACCAGTAATACTCCAAAACTTGCCCCAGCAGCCACGACGCGATCGATTTGCCGCGCCTGAATACGTCAATCCGAATGCTCGTCTACCCCGCATCCAAGCTCTGCGCGGCGAAAATGGTGCGAGTGAGTGCGGCTACTTCATCACCGAAGCTGAGATGGCAAAGGCTGGCTGGGGACAGGTGGATGAGAGTGAAATGATTATTTATGAATATAATAGTGGTGGGAAAGAACGGGGATTATTAATTCAATCACCTCGGATGTTGGTGGTACCTCGATCGCCTTTATTTGCATTTGACAGACAGATTTCTCGTCAGGAAGAACGATTGGTTGTTGCCGGACAATATAGTAAACAACTTTATAGCGATCGCGAGAAATTTGGTACGGCACAATGCTATGAAGTACTGCTGCTAGATGCAGACAATCAACCATTACATGAAATTGGTTTGGCTTATGTAGCTAAAGGTGCAAACCAGGCAAGTTTTAGCTCTCACTGGCAACAACTAGTTAGTCAGGTAACTAAATGCCATGCGATCGCCAATTCCATTCCAGTACGAGCTAAAGACGCGCGATTTAATAGTCTCTGCGTGTTCCAATTCACCGTCAAGCGCGAACTCGCGGGTGCAGGGGCTAAATCACCTGCATGTAAAGTTCACAGCCATGTAGAGCCAACAGAAGCAAATTGGGAACAGTTTTTCTTGGGGCGGCAAGATGATATCGCTGACAGGTTCCTCAACCTATTAGCTCCTACTACCGAACTAACTTTACCACAGGCAAATATTTTGACTTTAATCGAACAGTCAGATGATGGAATTCATCCAGATCTAGCTGCATAATTTACCAGATCTAGCTGCATAATTTAGGACATATCAGATCCCCGACTTCTTGGAGAAGTCGGGGATCTAGCCTCATCGATCGGGTGCTGGTGCGTTACGGCTTGCGCCTAACACACCCTACATGAACTATTTAATTACGTCCAGTTAATTACCTAATAATATATAGTTGTAGAGGTGTTATTAATGACATCTCTTTTTTTGCGATCGCCTCTCACCTAAAGCTCGAATAATCCTCGCACCCTATCCAAAACAAATATGAGAGTTGCAGCATTAGGATTGGATGTCGGTAGTAAGCGAATCGGGGTAGCTGGTTGCGACGGTTTGGGGATGATGGCTACAGGGATTACGACGATTTGGCGCAGTTCGTTTCAAAATGATATGGAGCAGTTAGCCGAGATTATTAACGATCGACAGGTAGAAATACTGGTAATTGGTTTACCGTATACAATGGACGGCAATATCGGCTCTCAAGCAAAACAAGTGCAGAAGTTTGCGCGGAGAGTGGCGACAGTGATAGAGTTGCCGATCGAGTATGTAGATGAACGTTTGACTTCTTATGCTGCCGAGCAGATGATGATCGAGGCGAAGATCTCAGTATGTCGGAATAAAGCGACGATCGATCGAATTGCTGCTGCGGTGATTTTGCAACAGTGGCTTGACGCAAGATGAGATCGACGGATTGAGCGATGAGCTAGATATGCTCACATCTTGCACTAGTTTGAAAATACTAGTGTTAATCGTAGATCTAGGGTACCCTCAGCTCTACGCTTTTACTAGTCTCGATCTATTGGTGCAAGATGTGAGTATGTCAACACTAATTTGTTAAGTATCAAATCGAGTGTCAATAGTAGTTTTCTAAGTATGTTTGGGTAATCTATCCATAGGAGATATTACCGTAACTAGAGAAAATGTCTAAGTATCCATCAAAACCGTCTTTTATCCTAGGGTTGGGGCTATCGACTCCAACGGTACTAGTTGCCAATGTAGCTCGATCGCAGTCTAAAAGTAGTGCAGAAGATCGCCTGCCAACTGAGTCAACTGCCTGATTGCCTGACACATCTTTAATTGAGAGGGAAAAGTCAGGTTTTACAAGTGATAGTAACGATTCGCTCGAACCAGATTGAATCGGTAGTATCTAGTTGAGCCTTATTTGAAGCAAAACAAGGCTCTGGATCTTTAGAAAAGAGAGGAATAGGAACAAGTAATGTTCGTCCTTTATTAATTACACCACGAAGGTATTGCAAACCAATTTTAAGATAGCTTAACCCACGTCGCCAATGAGGATCGACGGTAGTGCGTAAGCCAGTAATCTGAACAGTCATGCCAGTGGTTGTAGCGTAGAGGAGGGCAACAGCAGCAATCAGGTATAGACGTTTGAGAGCCTCAGTATGGCGAAGGCGAGAATCTTCTAAGGGACTTCCAAGAAATAAATAGTTCCGAGAGAGTAAGATAGACTAAGAATATATACCGAAAGGAGATCTGAGCAATGTTGGAACTAACAGGGGGACTCAAAGCATTATTGAAAGAGACAGCAGAACGGCTCAAAGGTC
>NZ_JBGSQZ010000308.1:0-11977 GCF_041737865.1 Chamaesiphon sp. | reverse complement strand
CCACACCGATCCCTTCCCGAACTCGGAGGTGAAACGCTCGCACGGCGACGATAGTTGGGGGGTTGCCCCCTGTCAAAATAGCTCGATGCCAAGCTCAATCTTGCTACTAATATGAAGCCCTCAATCAACGATTGAGGGCTTCTCTAATTTTATTCACTCAGGAGTAGATATAATAAATAGGGCTTGCTGAATTAGTCCCTGATGCTGTTCTAAAGCCTGAACCCCTTGCTAAAAAATGGTTTTGTTGCAAATATTCTCACTCGATCGCCAGATTCAAGCGATCGAGTGCAAGGGTTTTGAGCCTTTCAACGTCAAAACCCTTGCACTTAATTTCTGAAAAAAGGCTCAAAACCCTTGCAGTGATTGGCTTGCTGAGATCTTCAGCAAGCCCTAGATATATAGCAGTCGCCACATCGGTTAGGACATGTTAGTCCGCGCAGGCGGACTTTGCATTATGAGCGGCGATTTCAATCGCTGTCCTAATCGCCTTGGCGGTTGCTATAATAAATAGTCGCAAGGCGTAATCTACTGTAGTTTAGACTAATCGAGTTAGCACATGAGAAAACATCAGACAGCCAAATAAGTTGTCTGAGAAAGTGCTTGGATACGGGCGCATCTAGCGGTTGTGGGAGGGGTCAAAAAGTAAAAAAGGATGAGAGAATTACTCCATCCGCAACAAAAAACAAATTGACTATGACTGTACAACATCTAAGGAGCTTATATCCAGATTTAGCAGAATGGACATCAAACTGCGAACAGTTACGTCAAGCAAACACTTTACCTGAACTAGTTTGGCTCGGATTACAACTGGGACTGATATTCGCACGGTTGGCAGTAGAAGAAGAACTCAAAAACCGCGCCATCGAGCCAAATAATTGGCATAAATGTACTGGCTGTCAAAAACAGATTAGGTCGAAAGGATTCCGTCCCCGCCAAATGGAGACTCTCATCGGGTGCATCAAATGAAAGCGAAGAGTGGGAAAATGCCCGACTAAAACTTGTAAAGTCAGTTTGAGCGTGCCATTAGATGAAGCATTAGGGATTACGCCATATCAATCCAGTAGCGAAGAACTAATCCGACTAGGATGCTTACTGAGTATAGTGATGCCCTATGAGCTATCCAGTTGGATGTTGCATCAATGTACAGGGATTACCATTAGTGCCAGCACCTTGTGGAACTGGTCTGTCTTTGCTGGCTGATGCTGACATCGCCGCTGGCGACAATTTAGCAACAATCCAGCAAGTTCAGGCTTATTTCCAGACCTATCACCAACACATTCGTTATCATTCCTTTAAACGACAGCAATGCCCTCTTGGTAGTGGCATGATTGAGAGTGCCTGTAAATGGCTCATCCAGCAAAGATTTAAGGGGGTTGGGATGCGGTGGAGTGAAGATGGTTTCAATCATTTACTTCATTTGAGACTTAATTGGGTTAATCATCGTTTTGATTCCTTATTCCCTCATGTTTCTATCCAGCAAATTGACCCCTCCCACAACCGCTAGATGCGCCCGTTGGATACTTGCTGTTGAACATTGGACTAAGTGAAAACTCTGCCATTGATGAAGCTTGTCTGGTGGTCATCACCGCATCCATCAACTCAAATGTTGCATCATTTGCTCTGCTTAATAGCCGATGTATTTCTTGACGGAATGTCTGTAATCGTTCACAGTTCATGATGGGGAAGGTGATGAGATTTCTTTCACCCCTATTTTTTTCCCTCCGGTAGCTGTCGTCTATCTTTAGCTACCGTTCTCTACCTTGTTAGTCTAAACTCCAGTAATCTAATTACAGCAGTTTTCTCCGGAGATTGCAATAGCTCGATCGCCTGTTTGTCTGCATTACAACCTTTGTCAGCGAGGATGATATCAGCAGCCGATTTTGGTAAGAGTAAGTTGGCTTTAAGGCATCCACTCGACGCCAATGCCGACGCGGCTATCGTAGTTCTCCCTAGCATTTTGCTGTTGGATGTCTGTAGATAAGCGGAGATGATTGGTGAGGGCATAGCTGATGGAGAGAGTCGTCAAACCTGTTTCGGTATTACTCCCTAAACCTACCCAGCTTTGACTCAGAGCGATATCGGCACCACCGCCACGGGAAGGAATGAGCATCAGTTTGAGACCAAGGTTGAGGCCGTCGCGGTTATATTTATCGGTTTGGAGATGGCGAAATCCGACTAGTGGCGTGATGTTGATATAGCCACCCAAGGGTAAGAGATAGTATTGAGCATCGGCACCATAGGCACTCCGGTTGCCATTGAACGTAGCATTATAATTTGCGCTGACAGAAAGTCCACTTTGTCCTAGGAATAGATCGTCAATTGCCAGATGAAAGCCACCAGATTGTCCGGTGGATGGATATTGGGAGTAGCCAATTTTTACCCTAGTCCGAAAGCTGGGATCTTTGTTGATGTCATCCATGACATTAGGAATCCCCTTGAGCCATTTTTGTAAGACAGGGCTAGTATTGAGCAGCTCAGGGCTGAGATCGATCGAGTCAGGGGCTGGTTGTTTCTCTGGTGGAGTGGGATCAGCAACGAGATCCACTCGCTGGCTGAGACTCGATCTAGCGGTAGTAATGGCTGGGGCTGGCAGTGAAATTGGGGAGGCAAGACTTGGTAGGTGCCCCCAAGCTACTAGAGAGATCGCCGTACTAACTAATGTTTTGCACAAGCACCTCAGACTCAGATTACGATCGATTCGGTTTAGCAATTTACTTTGGTGGCGATTGCCTTGCGGCACGCTATGCTCCCTGGATACCGTCATATTTTAACATTGGGGTGAGAGTTTGGCGGTTTAGTCTTGGGTGTGAGTGGCGATTGGGGTGATGGATGTGGCGGGAAAGTCATCTGATGATGATAAGTCGCCCTGAGTGGTAATGGTATAGTCGCTAAGATCGTTTCTAGATAACCGATTGTGTTGGTTGGATCTATGTCCATCGCGGGAAATTGCGTCTTGAGCTTGATAGCAGTAAGCTGCAATAATAAACCATGCTCCAAACCAAGATTTGGCTTCAAAGCCATAACCATCGAGATTACAAAGTAAAGTTTCACCGATCGATCCCCAGGCTGGATTGCCACAGATCCCCAGACTATGCGTAAATAAACCGATCGATCCAAAGGAAATCGCGATCGTCGTAGTAGCGTAAGCTCCCGCCCACAATGCCTGGACATTGGGATACCATCTAGCTGCGGATTGGTGCCAAATAAACCAACCCCAGTGGAATAAGAACGCAAAAAATAAACTAGGAAGTAGTAAATTCACCGCCATCGACAGTACGCCGATGAGATATTGATGTTCTTTGACGATCGAATTAACTGAAAAATGCCAGCTAGCACCTAAAAAGTTACCGACAGGTAAGCCAAAAGGCAATAGAATTAAAGTCTGAATCCAAGCTTTACGTTTGGGTAGAAAAGTCTCTAGGCGGAACCCCCGCTGACGGATTGCTAATTCTTCGATATTTTGGTTGGTCATATTTACTGCACCCTCGATCGAATCGAGATATTTACCCTTAACTTTATAATTCCCGCTCGATTGATAAATATATCGATCGCTAGTTAACGAATTAGTCACTAGTTACAATCTAACCGCGCCCGTGTTGTATCGATCCAGTGCAGCACCGAGCATTATAGAATAATTAATAAAATATGTATTTATATTTAATTCGTCACGGTATTGCGATGGAGCCAGATCCACTTGCTTCAGATCGAATAGCTAATGATGAGGCGCGATCTCTTACTAAATTAGGACGTAAAAAAGTCGAACAAGTTGCCCAAAGACTGGAAAAACTAGAAGTTACATTCGAGCTAATCATGACTAGTCCACTGGTGCGGGCGCAGCAGACAGCGGACATCCTGATCGACAATCAAATTATTACCAGATGTGAGGTAAATAGTGATTTGAAGCCAATGGGCGATCTGCATCAGTGGTTGACTAATTGGAATGCTAGATCGGACGTTCGCAATCTTTCGACATTAGCCTTGGTTGGACACGAGCCTAATTTGAGCCAGTGGGCTGAGTTATTGATATTTGGTGAAGTTGGCGATCGCTTAATTCTCAAAAAGGGCGGAATTATTGGTTTGAAATTTGCGGACGATCGGATTGCAATCGGCACTGCTCAACTTTGGTGCTTACTGCCACCGAAATTAATTATTTAGCACTTGGTAACGACCAAAAAATCGGTCGGGAGTAAAACATTACTCCCGACCGATTCAATCGATAATTAAGTCGGAGATGATTAGAAGAGGAAAGTAGTTCTCACAACACCAATCAAAGCACTGTTATTCGTAACTTGGTCGGGAGAAGTGAGGTAGATCAAGCCAGGAGTAATCGAGATGTTGTCACTGAATTTGTACTTATAGAAGCCTTCAAAGTGGAATGGAACGCTACCAACACCACCGACATAAGGTTCTGCACCCACAAACAAACCAGCGAGGCTGCCTTTGCCATCGACATCAGGGAACGACAACCCAGCACCGTAGCTCCAAATATTGTCGGTGGTGCCGCCTCTGTTGGCATTTGTGGTCATTGCAAAGCCATTGAAAGCGATTTTTTCGCTGGCTTTATAAACAAATCCCAAACCAAAGGAGTTAGCCGTAGTCCGACCGCCTGGGCTGGTAAGAGCTAAGTTATTGGCTTGAGGTGTACCAACAATTACGCCAGTACCATTAAAGATGCTGCCATTGTGGGAACTGTTGATGTAGGTGACGCCAGCCTCCAATTGAGGACTAAGCTTGAAGTTGAGTTGACCGAAGAGGGAATTGTCCGTACCAAACAATCCACCTGTCACAGGGGGTGCATTTGTGGGGCTATTGGCATTAAACGCAAAGTAACCGAGTGATACAGATGCCAGCCCAGTATCTGAAATAGGAATGGTAGCCCCTACTCCACTACCACCACCAATCTTGTAGATCGGACTAGATTCGGCAAAAGCCGAAAGCGCACCGCTAGCTCCACTGAAATCATCAAAATTAGAGCCGTAGCTGGGAGCATAGTCTACTTGCAGAGCATTAAAAGCTGCTACATAGACATTGGTATTGGCGACAGGGAACTGATATGCCAACCAGTCAAGACTGACGGCATTATTACCACCAGTTTCAATTACCTGACCGCCCACAGTGCTGGGGCTTTTGAAGGTAGAACCAAGGGATGGTTGGTTCCCAGTGGCCAGACGTGTCCAGAGAATATCTTTACCAGTAAAGCTACTTTGAAATAACAACCGAACGCGATCGCCGACGATGATGTTACTGGAATTGGCACCACTTAATGCACTAGTGAGGTTGAAGACCGCTTCGCCTTTGAGTTTGGTAGTGGTGGAAAATTGGTTGGCTTGCAGTTGGGCGACTTTTTTGTCTGTAACGGTGAGACGAGCATCAATTTCAGTCAATTGGGCGCGATACTCTTGAGTTAGTCTTTTGAGGACTTCGAGATCTTCGCGGGTGACACTAGCAGGCTGTTGAGCGAGCAGGGGTTCGACTTCGTTCAGACAGGTATTTAGACTTCGTGCAAATTTAATTCGAGAGACGGGCTGGTTGTTAAAATTAGGATTACAACCATATTTAGCAGCGATACCTTGAAGGGCTGTATATTGCCACGTATCGGGCTTGACGATATCGGTGGCAACGTCATCAGTAAAAACTTTGAGTGGCTTCCTGACTGGGGTTGTCTCACCAGCAGCGTCATCAGTAAAAACTTTGAGTGGCTTCCTGACTGGGGTTGTTTCACCAGCAGCAACTTTAGTAGGTATGGCAAGATTGGCTGATGCGGTTTCGACCCCATGATGTTGCGGTGTCGCCATTGCCCTAGTGGATAACAAGACAGCAATACCCAAAACAACGGGGCTAATTAATACAGATTTCCAAAATGCTGATGACATTTGGGTAGTTCTCCTGACGGTTAAATTTAGGATGTTCAAATTGACGTAAACTAGGATCGTTTACACTGCTAGCAAAGTAGCTTAATCGTCTTGCCAGGTTCAATACTGATAGTCACGATACAGTTAGCAGATTTAATGGGGGGTCAAGATGACCTTCATTATAAGATGCAACTATTCCGATCGAATCAGATTTATCTGCCTTCAAGTAAAAATTCAGTATGGATTTCCAGCTAAATAGTGACGATCGATACAAGCATTACGGTAATTGGCAGACGTAATTAAGACAAGACGATCGACTAGATTAAGGTGCGATGTGCAGATATTGATAAGCATAATGTACCCAAAATCGGCATCAGATCGATATCACATCTACATTATTTAGTTGCTACATCTACCGACAGATGGCGACTTGAGATATTACAACCAACATGAGCAAAGATCGTGTCGATTTTGGCGATCGAATGGGTATCCTAAATCTATGTCAGTAGGTTTAGCTGTGAATTTAGGTAGTCAGTGATGGGTGAGAAGCTACAAAAGATGCAAGATTCGCTCGCTCCTGCGATGACAAGTCAGCCGAGCGGGAGCGATGTAGATGGCAACAATTGCTTGGAACTAGTCCCAGCCAGTGGCTGCGAGTTTGCGACAGCACTTAAAGCTAGATCTGACGGCTCACGTCCGATTGTTGAAGATGTAATTTTTGCGACATTGGATTGGGCTGATTTGGCAGCGGGTAAAAGCTGGCTGGAGATCGAGCATGGTAGCAATCGTGAAGATCGGCAAAAGCCATATTATGCTACGAGTATTACCAATCGATCGACAGAGAAGATCCGGATCGATCGGTTTGGTACATATATTCAAACAGGCAAGACTTTAGTCCTGCACTCGATTACTGGTGGTTTTTTCAGTTGCCAACAATTTCAAGAGTGGTACAACTTGGGCAACAGCGAGTGGCTCGAACCAGGGCAAGTAGTTGGCGATCCCAATAATCATAGTAATCTGGGTGTCTATTGGGCTTATTTTGGCACTACGGCTAGTGGGAAACAATTCGTCGCTGGTGCTCCTTGGAGCGGGAAAACTTGGTGGCAATTGTGGAATTAGTCGATGGTGGATAATTAATTGATAATTGATAATTGGGTTGTCCCGCTGGGGATTTCAACCCCGAAGCCATAGCTTCTGTTCATCGTTAATTTAGCTATCAATTATCAACTATTTGTCCGTAGTCGAGTTTGAGTAATCGATCGGCGAGATGAAAGTAGCGATCGTCATGGCTGATAACGAGTACTGCTTTACCGCGCTGTTTTAGTTCTGGTAATAGCTGTTGATAAAAAATTTCTCGGAAAAATGGATCTTGATCTGCTGCCCATTCATCAAATAAATAGATGGGGCGATCTTCGAGGTAAGCTGTGAGAAGTGCCAAGCGTTTGCGCTGCCCTTGGGATAGCGCAGTGGTGGAAAGTTTACCATTTTCGATGGTGACTTTATGGGTGAGTTGGAATTGTTCTAGATAAGTTTTGGCTTGTGCGTCTAAATCTTGTAGCCCTAAACCTAAAAGTCGCTCGAATAGGTAAAAGTCCGCAAATACTGTCGAGAATAACTGCCGATATAGTTCGCGATTGCGATCGTCAACTAAGATGCCATCTAACAAAATTTCACCAGCATCGGGCGCATATAGCCCAGTTATTAGCTTTGCTAAAGTTGATTTGCCACTACCATTACCACCAACGATAAATACTAGTTCGCCAGGAGAGAGCGTCAGATCGACAGGTCCTAGTGTAAAAGTATTTTCCTGCCCTGCGAGCTGGTAGCTGTGGGTAGCTTGACGAATCTCAATCTGCTTGAATTGACGATCGGTTGTACCGATCCGCGCCAATGTCTCCGCACGACTAGCCAGAGATAGCCCCAAGGTATCGATCTTGCGGAGTGCTACACCTGCTTGAGTCAGACTAGGTAAAATCGCCAAGGTGTTGCCGATCGGTCGCATCAGATAGGATATGGTGAGCACATATCCCGATAGTAGTTCGGCAGAAACTGTCTGAATTTGGGGTAAGCCATAGACTAATAATCCCAACAATACAAAGAATGATAACTCGCCCACACCGCCAGACAATGCGATCGCCCGTTGAGAGCCAATCCGATATTCGCGCAGAGTAGCGGCGGTGGTTTGTAAGTCCTCTTGCACGAAGTCTTCACGACGTTGGAAGTGAAGTTTGAGTTCTTTGATGCCGTTGGTAATTGCCTGAAAGTGCTGCATCAGGGCATCATTCTCTTCCCTGGCGGCGGTAAACGATCGAACTGCTCGATCGATTAGCACTTGCACCAGACTAATTGACAAGCCCATAAATACTAATGTGCCCAACAACACCCACATCGATAGCCAGCCCAGATAAGCTAAAGATGCAATTACGATCGCGGCGTTAACACACAGCGTCGGAATACTAAATACACCACTGGAGATCGCTTGAATATCTTCAGTCAGAGTAGCGAGGAGGCGACTACTACCAAGTTCTTCTAGATGTCGCAATGGTGATGCCAAAATCCAACCACTAATCCGCAACCGTAGTTTGTAGATGGCATCTTGCGCCAACTGCGCCAACAAAAACTGTGAAATCAAAGTGGTAGTCAATGCGACGGTAACTAGTCCTAAAAAGCCCCATAATAGTTGTGGTGGTGCTTGGGGCTGGGTTGGACTAATCTGACCGATCGAGTGATTGATGAGGGCGATCGCGCCAGCACTACCGATCCCACTAATCGATCCGGTAATGGCAGCAGCCAGTACGCTCTTCCAAGATGCTTTTAGTAAAAACTCAATTAAATTCATTTATCTTAGTTGGGCTAGGACGATCTACCTCTAAAACAGAAACAACCCCCAGGATTGCTGAGGGTTGTTCGTTCGTACAACATGAGCTTTACTCAATCGATCGGTAAAATGTACCAACACTCAATAGTTAATAGCGATTAGGACATTTCTTGAATGATGTAGTCAAAATAGGGAGCTGCGGCGGCGGCATCTTCCTCGCTGAGGCGGCTTAAAGATGCTTCTTTGAGTGCGGCGATCGAATCAGCCATACCTGCAACTGGAACGCCGAGGGAGTTGTACATATCCCGTACGCCAATCAAGCCAATTTGTTCGATCGGTCCGATATCTCCAGCTAGTACTCCATAAGTGACTAATCGAAGGTACCAACCATAGTCTCTAATACACTGACTGCGCTGTTTTTGTCCGTAAGCGTTGCCACCAGGTGCAATATAGTCGGGGTGCATCTTCCACAACTGCTTACTTGCTTGCTCGACAATTTTTTTCTCACCCTCTGCTAGAGTGGTAACGATCCGAATCCGCTGTTCGCCAGTTTGCAGAAATGACTGGATATTTTTGAGTTCTCCGCTACTAGGGTAGCGCAGATCGTCATCGGCTTTGAGAATAACTTGACTAACTACACTCATATTAATTGCAATAGGATTTTTAGATATCTTCTATTAGAGTAGTTTATCTACTCTGGGTGCCACAAGTGCAGAAATAAGTAAGAGAATATGAGGATCTTTGGTAAATCTTTACAATTTGGGTAAAGAGCATCAACTTCCGCAACTAAACACAGCACAATGGTTTGGGGTTTAATTGCCCATGCCGCTCGCTGCACTATTCTCTATTATTCCCTATTTCTTAACTTACTGACAACCCAGGCTATCGCGGGTGGCGACTCCAGTTACCGGATTTGTCCCCTCGGCTGTTTCGCAGAGTAGTTTGGCTTGAGATCGATCGATCAGAGCATCGGTAAAATCAGCCCCAGTAATTTTGGCACCATAAAATCGCGATCGGGTCAGGGTGGCTTCGGTTAAGATAGCATTAGTCAGATCGGCTTCATCAAAGGTGGCTCGATCGGCTAGTGCACCAGTGAGATTGGCTCCTGAGAGATTTGTCTTGAGCAGGACTCCCATTGTTAACATGGCGTTGGTTAGATTAGCCCCGCTAAAATTTACCCCGCGCATTTCTGCCGATACAAATACGCCGCCTGTGAGATCTTGACCTGCAAAGTCTCGACCTTTGAGATCGATCCGACTATAATTGGTCTGACTCCCGATTGCTAGGGTGAAATCGTTTATGCCCAGCGATAACCAGATCCCACCGACGATGAGCAACCGAGTCAGATATTGAGAGCAGATAGAGATAAAATTAGGCATCTTAACTTACATGATTATTGAATCGATCGAGATTGAGATGGATATCAAAGCCGTTCTAGGAGAGCTAGATACAGCGATCGAAACCACACTTCAACAATGGGGTGAACCCCTGCGGTGGGCGATTACAGCCGTCGATCGGGAGACAAATATCGCCCAGATCGAAGCGATTGTAATTAGGGAATAGTGGATGGTGGATGGCGAAAAGTGCGGTCTTGGGGTTTCCCATCTGGGCGGGAGACCCGTCCAGACAAGTGAAGCACCTTTTCAAGACAGTGAATGGTGATTTTTCATTCCAGCCAAAACCTTTGTTCTCAACTCCCAAGCCACTATCCTACAATTGCCGTCAGAGCTGGCTCGATCGTGGAATACTGAAAGTCAAAGCCTTGAGCCAGAGTTCGGGTAGGGACTACTTGCTGTCCTTGTAGAACGACAATTGCACCTTCGCCTAACATCGCTTCGAGGACAAAATTGGGGACGGGGAGCCAGGAGGGACGATTCATCACTGTGCCTAAAGTTTGGGAAAATTCTGTCATCGTGATGGGATTGGGCGCAGTCGCATTGTAAACACCCTGCATTTTGGTGTCATTAAGTGCGGCAATAATTAATTTCACGACATCATCGCGGTGAATCCAGGAAAACCATTGATTGCCACTGCCGATCGGCCCGCCGACAAAAGCACTAAAGGGTGCTAACATCTTGCCAAGCGCGCCACCATTTTCACCCAAGACAATTCCCAATCGAAGGATGACGACACGGGTACCATTGGCGGTGACTGATTGGGCTGCTGTCTCCCATGCGGTGCATACTTCGGCGAGAAAATCCGTGCCAGCGGGACTAGTTTCATCAAATTTACTAGTTTCGCTGGTGCCATAGTAGCCGATCGCGGAGGCATTGATCAGGAGTTGGGGCTTGATGGTGGCTAGATCGATTGCTTCGACAATTTTTTGGGTGCCTAGTTGCCGACTGTCAAGGATCGATCGCTTTTGAGCTGGTGTCCAACGTTTTTCGGCAATCGGTTCTCCAGCTAAATTAATGACGGCATCGCAGCCAGAGATCGACTGTTGCCACTCTCCCGATTTGAGTGGATTGTAGCCAACTATCTGCGCTTGCCCAAAGCGGTTGCTTGCTTGTTGGGGACTCCGAGTCAGAATGATAACTTGATGTCCCTGCGCTTGGAGTTGTGCGACTAACCGACTACCCACAAATCCAGTCGCTCCCGCGATCGCAATCTTCATGCTGTACTTACATTAATATTTACTCTTTTAGATTTTCGCACTTATGTCTGAGATTTTCTACCGCACTCTACAGGCGGCGATGCCATTTTGTTGTGATGCTTGGAAGCCCAATAACACAGCCTGAGCGCGTTGCTGAGGTGTGCCGTGGTGTTGGCGGTTATTTACTTCATAATCCCCAACCTGATAGGCGATTTCGGCGATTTGCTCGATATCTTGTCGATCGAATGTAACATTGGGCATCGCGCCCATATAAAAACCAGCTAAACAATCAGCTTGGAGTTCGATTTGGGTAATATTGTTCGGTCTGAATCCGCCAATTGTCTGCGCTGCGTGTGCATATTCATGAGCAAGGATATAAGCCAAGGCTGCATCCCCATATTGATAAGCCATTCGCATGTGTTGTTGGGTAATATAAACCGTATTATTGCGGGGACAATACAGGCTACCCGATATCCTGCCGCAAGGACTGGACACCCCATTGGGTACATTCCATCTCACTTTGGGGTTCGATCGCGTACTATCTACTTGCCGCAATCCTAAATATACCGCTTTTAAGACTACTTCTGGCCCCAGTTCGCTTGCCATCAGCTGAATATTGGTGGCAAGTGTGGTGATTAGAGCAATGCTGGTGCGAGTGAGGAATTTCCCCAGGTTCATATGGGTAGGGGGTAGGGGGTAGGGGGTAGGGGGTAG